>JAKATS010000167.1 GCA_021818645.1 Acidobacteriota bacterium
GTGGACAGGGGAGGATTCGAACCTCCGTAGCCCGCAAGGGGCGACAGATTTACAGTCTGTTGGTATTAACCACTCACCCACCTGTCCATGAAACCATCCGCCAACAGGCGATGCCTCGCCCCGGCCCTCCAAGGACGGCGGGCAGTGGCGATGTCACCGACATCTGATGGGGATGGCTCTGGAGCTGGCGAAGGGATTTGAACCCCTGACCGGCTGATTACAAATCAGCTGCTCTACCCCTGAGCTACGCCAGCTGGAATCTTTTGTGCTCCAATGCGATGCGCCCCGTTTTCAGGTGCACAACTCTTTTATATTAATGAATTGGAATCAGAATTGCAACCACGCCGCCCGCCATCCCGGCACAACCAACCGCCCATTGACCTGATCATAGTACGAAATCCATGCCCTAACAGTTTTTTGAGGCCCATTGGATGGGGAGTTGCCGCGCGACGGCAACTCCGCGCTATGCGATGCTTATTGCTTCGCATGATTTCGATACAATCGGCTGGAATGCCTTGGCCCAAACCCGCGATTCCCGCATCGGCTCAGCCCGGCGCCCTGAACCGGCTCGCCTGGCGCGCCGGCGTTGTGCTGGCGCTTATAGTGGCGATCGTCGTAATCTGGCTGGGGTGGCGCTTGCGCCTGCCCCGTACGGTGCGGCTTTTGCCGGCCGGCCAGGCCGTCGGCTATCTGAATTTTCGCCTATTGCGGCGCGGGCAATGGCTGAATCAGGTCTCTTCCAGCCCGAATTACGCCCGTTTTGAGCAAAAATCCGGGTTTTACTATCGCCGCGACCTAACTTCGGTAGCGCTCAGCCTGCGCCCCGCTCCGCCGCATGATATTCGGGCAACGGCGCTGCTTGAAGGGCATTTTTCCCAACATTTTCACGCGTATTTGCGCCATGCCGCCATCCAGACATGGCAGCTCTCCGGCCGGCGCTACCTGCGGCTGGCCGGCATGGCACGGCCGGTTGTCGTCACCTGGCTCAACCCCGGCCTGCTCGCCGTCAGCAACGGCCCCACGCCCGCGAGTTTGGCCCCGGTGCTGCGCAAATGGCATGGCTGGCTGCCGGCTCGCGCTCCCGGTCTGGCCTGTAATTGGAGCTCCGGCTGGTTTCCCTGGCTTGATCCAGCGGCCGGTCTGCGGCTGGCCCTGAGGCCGCCGGCTTGGCCGCAGATCCGGAAAAGTCCCGCGCTTGCTTCAGCCCTGCTCCCGATCGCGCGGCTCGAGTTCAGCATCCGCCCGCTGACTTCCTATCTTCAACTGCGCATGCGGGCAACAACCGGTTCCACCAATTCAGCCCGGATGCTGGCGCAAAATTGGCGGCGATGGAAAGCATCTTTACTGGCCCGGCCGGCCAATGAATCCGATCTGGCGCGCTTCCAGGCGGTGCTCAGCGGCGTTCTGATCCGGACGCATGGCCGCGCCGTCACGCTGCTGGCGCGTATTCCCTACACGGATCTCCAAACCGCTCCCCTGACGAGGCAACCCGCACGGTCGCATTCAGGTCATCGCGGCGGAAAGCTTATTGCAGCAAGCGGTAAGTGATACGGGCGATCTGCAGCTCCTCTTCACTGGGCAGCACTCGCACTTTGGAGCACTGGGCGGGCTCGCCGCTGTTGATCCCCAAAAATTCCAGGCCTTGGCAAATGCGGCGGCGCGCCGCAGTGCTGTGCTCGCCAATACCGCCCGTGAAGATCAGCAGGTCCAGTCCGCCCAGCTCCGCCGCATACGCTCCGATCTGCTTGCGCACCGCCAGGGAGAATACATCAATGGCCAGTTGCGCCCTCAGGTCGCCTTTCGCGGCGGAATCTTCCAGCACCCGCATATCCGGCTCGCCGCCGGAAAGTGCGCTCAGTCCTGAAGAACGGTTCAACAGCGACTCCAGTTCATCGGCCGTCAAATGTTCCGTGCGCATCAGAAAAAGCACCACGCCGGGATCAAAATCGCCGCTTCGGGTGGCCATGGGAATGCCGCCCACCGGAGTCATGCCCATGCTGGTGTCTATCGAGCGTCCCTGGCGCAGGGCAACCAGGCTCGCGCCCGCGCCAAGATGAGCGCAGATGACCCGATCCGGTAATTGCGAACCCATCCGGTGCACGATGGATTCGTAGGAAAGTCCATGGAACCCAAAGCGCTCGACTCCCTTGTCGTAGAGGCGCTGCGGCAGGGCAAAGTGCCGCGCCGCTTCGGCCATGGTCCGGTGAAAGGCCGTATCGAAGCAGGCATACTGTGGCAGGTTGGGTAGAAGCTCTTCGGTTTCATGAATCAACTGAAGCGCGGCGGGGATGTGAATGGGCGCAAATTGCGTGGCCGCTTTGAGCTTTTGCAGCAGCGCGGGAGTAATCTTCTGGTGCTCGCGCAGATGCGGCCCGCCATGCACCATGCGGTGCCCGATCGCCTCCGGCCGGCCGCTTCCCAGCCGTGCCATTGCCTCCAGAATCACCCGCAGCGCGTGCCCCTGGGACCCCAGCGCATAGGCCTCGTCGAACCGCACGGCTCCGGTGGCATCTTTGATCTGCAGCCGCCCGTTCGCATGCCCGATCCCGCTTGCTCCGCCGGCCAGCAGCAGCTCCGGCTCGTCCGTGCCGGCCGCATGACTGTACAGTCCGAATTTCAGGGATGACGATCCGCTGTTGACGGCTAAAACATATGGCTGCGCGTCGCTCACTGCGGCCACGTCCAGTCGCGAATTTCCTGCCGGTCAATGCCGTGGGTATGCGCATACTCGATACTTTGAGTGATTTGATCGCGCAGCCATTCCTGAGTATGTGCGCCTGCATCCCGCAGGCGCGGCACGCGGTCAATCACGTCAATGGCCAGATTAAACCGGCTGACTTGATTTAAAATCGCCAGCTCCAGCGGCGTGTTGATGTTGCCCTGCTCCTTATACCCGCGCACATGAATGTTGCCGTGGTTATGCCGCCGGTAGGTTAGCCGGTGAATGAGCAGCGGATATCCATGGAAGTTGAAGATCACCGGTTTGTCTCGCGTGAAAAGCGAATCAAACTCTGCGTCGGACAGGCCATGCGGATGCTCCGATGCCGGCTGCAGCCGGAAAAGGTCCACCACATTGACAAAGCGCAGTTTCAGGTCGGGAAAGCGCTCGCGCAAAATGGC
The DNA here is from genome assembly GCA_021818645.1 of Acidobacteriota bacterium. Classification (GTDB taxonomy): domain Bacteria; phylum Acidobacteriota; class Terriglobia; order Terriglobales; family SCQP01; genus JAKAZV01. Next base: position 3,121 of record JAKATS010000167.1, read on the forward strand.
TGCGGCGGCCAGGGCTTCCATGGTGGCGATGTCGCCGGCGCAGGCCAGCACGACGTCGGGTTCCACGCATGGATCGGTGCTGGCCCAGTCCCAGATGCCGATGCCCTTCGTGCAGTGCAGGATGGCTTCGTCCACGTTGAGGTACTGCAGGTGCGGCTGCTTGTCGGCAACGATCACGTTGATGTAATCGCGGCTGCGCAGGCAATGGTCAACCACGCTGAGCAGGCAGTTGGCATCCGGCGGCAGATATATGCGCGTGACCTCGGCGCTCTTGTTGGCCACCACATCCAGGAATCCGGGATCCTGGTGCGAGAAGCCGTTGTGATCCTGCCGCCATACGATCGAGGTAATCAGCAGATTAATGGAGGAAATGGCGGCGCGCCAGCGCAGTTCTTTCTTGGATTTTTCCAGCCACTTTGCGTGCTGGTTGAACATCGAGTCAATCACG
>JAKATS010000328.1 GCA_021818645.1 Acidobacteriota bacterium
TCCGATCTAAATGCCGTGCTGCACCACGCGATCCCGCACCAGCCGGCGGTTGACAAAGGTATAAAGCGAATTCCGGTTCAGCTTCTGCAACTCGGGCCGGGATATGAATCCGTATAAAACCAGCTCCGGGTCGGAGGGGCCGTCTTCAGTTTCCCCGCGGGCCTGGGCGGTAGCGGAATCACCAGCCGCAGCTTCATCGTCCGCTTCGAGTGGCATCAGGATCGAGGTTTGAACTTCCAATAATTGTTCCAGCAACTCGGCGCCAAAAATCTGCTGCAGGCGCTCGGCCAGCGATCCGGCCGCGGCGGCCTGCAGCCAGAGCCTGCCGTTATGCCATAGCTCGCAAGCCTTTTCGGGATAGGCCAGAGCGTAATGGGTGACCACGCCGGCGATGTGGCTGAATTCGGTGGCCTCGGTTTTGAGAAATTTTTTACGCGCCGGAACGTTGGCGAACAAATCTTCAACCCGGACGCGCGTGCCCCGCGGCAGGCCGGCTTCGGCAACGTTTTGCAATTTTCCTCCGCGGATTTCGAGCCGCGTACCGCCGCCCGTTTCCGGGGCGGTTTCAAGCGTCAGGCGCGAAACGGAAGCGATGGAGGGCAGCGCCTCGCCGCGGAACCCCAGCGTAGGGATGGCCAGCAAATCGCTGGCCTCGCGCAGCTTGCTGGTGGCGTGGCGCTCAAGCGCCAGCAGCGCATCATCGCGCGTCATGCCCGCGCCGTCATCGAGCACCTCAATGCGCTTGCGGCCGCCGGCCTCGATCTCGACCCGCAGCCGGCGGGCTCCGGCATCAAGGCTGTTTTCGAGCAATTCCTTCACTACCGCCGCCGGCCGTTCGACCACCTCGCCGGCGGCGATCTGGTTGATAACCCGGTCGGGAAGAATGCGCACCTGGCCCATGATTCCCTTCCATCATAACGGGAGCGCCAGCCCGGGAAAAGCTGGAATATACGAAGCAATCAGCTTCGCATTGTTGCGCTCTACCCCACTCCGTGGGGACCCCGGACGATGCCGTCGCTCGCCCGTCTTCATGTACATTCGTGTGCATTCCGGTTGGCGCGCTCCTTGCGCCTGAAGCTGCACGCGGCTTCACCGGCGCTCCGCTTCGCTGCGCTTGCTTCGTCTCAGCTTGATCCGCAGGCTGAATGAAGAAACCTGGCAGGAAACTCTTGCTTATTCACTCAACTTTGGCCCTCCAAATTCATCAGTGAACGCGTGGGATGCCTTCAGTCCACTAGAGAAATGGGCGATCGTTCTGCTGCTGATTCCATTCAGGCAAAATGCGCTTGCACGAGCCACCCATCCTTCTCAACCGGCCGGAACTCCTCGGCCAGCAACTCCGCCGGTGCGTCGTCGGGTTCGCTTGAACGGGCGATGGCCTGCAAACTGGCGGTGTTCATCCCATGGCGGTAAAATCTTGACATGGATCGTCCCTTGGCGCTGGTGGGTTTCATGGGCAGCGGCAAGTCCACCGTGGGCAAGCGACTGGCGCAGCGGCTGGGATGGTATTTTTGCGACCTTGATGACCGCATCGTGGCCCTGGCGGGTCTGGAGATTCCCGTCATTTTTCAGCGCGGCGGGGAAGCCGAGTTTCGCGCCTTTGAGCGCGAGGCGCTGGCCGCGGCGCTGGCTGAAGCGGAAACTCGCCGAAAAATGGTGGTGGCCTGCGGCGGAGGCACCTTTGCCCAGCCCTTCAACAGAATGCAGATTCAGCAGTTCTGCAAAACGATTTTTCTCGATGTGCCCTGCGAGGAACTGCTACTGCGCTGCGCCCAGATGACTCAGCGGCCGCTGTTTCGCGACGCCGAATCGTTTCTGGCTCTGTATCAGCAACGGCTACCGGCTTACCGGCAGGCGGAAATCAGCGTGGACGGCAGCGGCCAGGATCCCGAAGCTGTAGTGGAGCGCATTCTGCCCCTGCTCTTTGGCACGGCTGCTCAGCCATGGCTGGTTAAAAAATCAAAAAACTGACGTTAGCTCCGGGTACGGGGCGTGCGGGTGGAAGCGGGACTTTTCGAAGGCGGCGGCATTCCCGCGCCCACTTCAATCGGCTCGGCGGAACACTCGCGGCGAATAATGCCTTCCTGCTCGAGCTGAAACCGGATTTTGTCCCACAGCGCCGGGCTGGGCTCGGGCGGGCGCAACTGGCGAACCCGCGCGGCCAGAAATTCCAGGTCGCTCACCAGCGCCTGGCAGCCGAGGCAATGTTCCACATGCTGGCGCGCAGCACTATTGAGCCGGAATCCCGTCTGACGGGCCAGATAATCACGCAGTCCCTGGCAGTCCAGCGCCTGGGCGCGAGGCTTAGCGGCCATGCTCGGCCTCCTTCCGCGCGGCTCGCTCCAGGGGCGGTTCGCGCAGCAAATCCCGCAGCTTCATACGGGCTTTATGGAGCTGCGATTTGGAGTTGCCGATCGAGCAGCCCATCATACTGGCAATTTCGTTGTGTTCGTAGCCTTCCATGTCGTGCAGGACAAAAATGGTGCGGTAGCCAGGCGGCAGGCTTTCAATGGCGCGCTCCAGATTCACCCGGTCCAGCGAGCCGACCAGATTCTTATCCCGCTCGCCGATGTCCCGCTTGGGTCCGTCATCCTGCATGGGCTGCATGGTTTCCTCCAGTGAAACCTCGGGCAAGCCCTTGCGGCGTAGATGCATCAGCACCACATTGACCGAGAGCCGGTGTAGCCAGGTGGAAAACGCGCTCTCTCCGCGAAACGTGGCGATTTTGCGAAAGAGCTGCAAAAACGCCTCTTGCGCCAGATCCTCCGCCTCGGCCGTATTGCCGGTCATGCGCAGGCAGAGCGAATAGACCCGCCGTTTATGCAGATGGTACAGGAACGCGAAGGCCGCGCCGTGGCCCTGCTTGGCTTGCTGAATGGCCTCGGCTTCGTTGCTGAACTCGGGCGCGAGGGGTGGTTGAGCGATGAGAGGCCGGGCTTGCATGCGGTTCCGAATCCGAGCCTGGTGAACCCTTCACCGTGGCACAAGAGTCACTTGGATGATGCACATTCGAGCCGGGTTGCCCGGCAGCTCGGATGATATCCTTAGGAAACAATGCGGCGAATGCTCAGGCGGTCTTTTTGCGGCTTTTCCGCACCGGCCGGCTAGGCGCGGGCACATCCGTGGCCTCCAGTTGCACGATGCGGGTCACGAATTTTTTCAGACCGTGCTCGTCAAATTGCACCGAAGTGCGCTGTTCATCGGAATGCACAATGGTGCCGGTGCCGTAAGAATTATGACGAACCCGCTGTTCATGAGAAAACATAGGTGTTTCGACCTTTCGAATAGCCGCCCTTTGTTATTATAATCGCTTACCTTTTCCGTCCGCAATCCGGGCCGGCGCAGGTTTCAGGCGCGCAGGCGCCGCACGTCCCTGCGCACTTTATTGGCACTCTCTTCCATTATGCAAACTGGCATTATTGGCTTCCCGCAAACCGGCAAAACTACGCTCTTTGAACTGCTGACCCAGTCGGCTGCTGCCACCGGCAAGCGCGCTGATCAGCAGGGCCTGGCCCTTATTCCCGACCCGCGCCTCGATGCCTTGGCGGAGCATTATCAGCCGGT
>JAKATS010000324.1 GCA_021818645.1 Acidobacteriota bacterium
ATCACCGACCAGCGGCCGGCGCAGGAGCTGAGCAAAGAGATCCGGCGGCTGCTGGAGATGGGCGTCGCGATTGAAACCGGCGGACACGGCGAGCGCAGCTTTCAGGAAGCGGAAATCATCGTGGTCAGCCCCGGCGTGCCGGCGCAGTTGCCGGAACTTGAGCATGCGCGCAGCCGCGGCATACCGGTATGGGGAGAACTGGAGCTGGCCACGCGGGGCTTGCCGGGGCGGCTGGCGGCGATTACCGGTTCCAACGGCAAGACGACGACCACCAGCCTGACCGGGCATCTGCTGCACGGGCTGGGAGGCAAGGTGCTGGTGGGAGGCAATATCGGAGTGCCGCTGATCGGATTGGCGGAGGAAGCCGATGCAGAGACGATCACGGTGGCGGAGACTTCGAGCTTTCAACTGGAGACGGTGCGGGATTTTCATGCCCAGGCGGCCGCGGTGCTGAACCTGACCCCCGACCACCTGGACCGGCATGGCACGCTGGAAGCCTATATTGCAGCCAAGCGAAAAATTTTTATCAACCAGACGGCGGCGGATTTCGCCATCCTGAACGCCGAAGACGCAGTCTGCCGGGATTTTGCCGCGGCCACGCCCGCCCGGAAGCTCTGGTTTGACGCCAGCGGCGCCGAGGTGAAGGCCGGCATGATGCGCAAGGCGGAGGCGGTCCTGTGGAAACCTCCGGGCAAGGCGGCCATGCCGCTGCTGGAGCTGGAGGCGATTCCCCTGCGCGGGCGGCATAATCTGGAAAACGCGATGGCGGCGCTGGCCCTGGCGGCGGCCATGTTTTTTCCCGACCGGCCGCCCGACCCCGAGCAACGGACGCGGCTGGCGGCTGCGATGCGCAGCTTCAAGGCGGTGGAACACCGGCTGGAATTTGTGGCTCGCATTGATGGCGTGGATTATTACAACGACTCCAAAGCCACGAACGTGGATGCGACGATGAAGGCGCTGGAGGCCTTTGCCGGAGGTTTGTGGGTCATTCTCGGCGGCAAGGATAAAAACAGCGATTACCGGCCGCTGGCCGCACCGCTGCGGGAACGGGCGCGCGGCGTACTGCTGATCGGAGCGGCGGCGGAAAAGATCGGCCAGCAACTGGAAGCCGCGCAGGTGAGGGTGCAGCGCACGCACACGCTGGCGCGTGCCCTGGCGGCGGCGCGGGAACAAGCGCAGCCGGGAGAAACGGTTCTGCTGGCGCCGGCCTGCGCGAGTTTCGATCAGTTTCAAAACTACGAACATCGCGGGCAAATCTTCAAACAGATCGTGCGGGATTGGGAAGCCGCGGCAGACAAGAACAACAAGCCTGCAGCACCGATGGCACGCTGAAGCGCCATGGCCAAACGCCTGCAATACGACCGCTGGCTTTTGCTGACCACGCTGGGGCTGCTGGGGCTGGGGCTGGCAATGGTATTTTCCGCCTCGGCGATGCTGTCGCTGCAGCAATTTCACACGCCCTATCATTATCTGATCCGGCAGAGCATTTATGCCGTGCTGGGGCTGGCGGGGCTGACGCTGATGCTGCGGGTGGATTATCGGCGGCTGAGTTCGCCGGCGGTAGTGTATCCGGCCATATGTGTCACGATCGTGCTGCTGGCGGTGGTGTTTGCGCTGCCGGCGATCGCGCACACGCACCGATGGATTCATGCCGGGCCGGTGACCTTTGAACCCAGCGAACTGGCAAAACTGAGCCTGATCCTGTTTCTGGCCTACCGCCTGGACCGGCAGGGAGAAGAAATCCGCGAGCTCAGGAACCTCAAGGATGCCTGGCGCAGCCTGCGGCAGCCGCTGGCCATGCTGATTCCGATTGTCGTGCTGGTATTGGCCGAGCCCGATCTGGGCACGCCGGTGGCGCTGGTATTTATCGCCGGGGCGATGTTTTTCTCGGCGGGGCTGCGGCTGCGGTATTTCGGGCTGGGCTTTCTGGCAAGCGTGCCGGTATTGTACTGGGAAATTTTTCATGTGCATTACCGGCGGGAGCGCATCCTGGCGTTTTTGCACCCCTGGGCCAATGCCCGAGGCGCGGCCTTTCAGATTGTGCAATCGCTGATCGCGATCGGGACCGGCGGGATCACCGGGCTGGGATATATGAACAGCCGGCAGAAGCTGTTCTTTTTACCCGACCCGCACACGGACTTTATCTTCGCCGTTACCAGCGAAGAACTGGGATTGATCGGGGCCACGCTGGTGCTGGGCTTGTTTCTGGTGATGCTGTGGCGCGGACTGCGAATCGCGCGGAAAGCACCGGATACATTTGGACGCTATCTGGCCGTGGGAGTAACCACCATGGTGGTGGTCCAGGCCATGATCAACATGAGCGTGGATTTATCCCTGATGCCGAATAAAGGGATCCCCCTGCCGCTGATCAGCTATGGCGGTTCCTCCCTCTTTATGACCCTGCTGGCGCTGGGGCTGTTACTCAGCCTGAGCCAGTACACAGAATAAAACCATCCATGCGCAGCAATCAGCGTGGCCGAGCGGCGAATTACATACTCTTTCCGGCAGCACTTCCACCCGGGAGGACAGGGCTTTGCTTGAAGTAGGCGAGGACGGCGATGACCGCGCCGCCGAAGGCGCCGGCGGCGTAGCTGTGCAGATGGGGCGAATCGAAGCGCACATCAGCGGGTGAAAGAAACATACGGCTGAGCGTGGTGACGGCTCCGCCGATCGCGGCAGCGGCCAGGCCATGCAGCCAGAGACGGAGGCGAGGGGAGAGAGTCAAAGCCATGATGGAAACACCTCGATAGGAAAAAAATTAAAAAGATCATTTCAACGGCGGAGGAAAGAGAAAGCACGGTGCTGCTGCTCGATGCGATGTTCGGCGAGACGGCGCTGGAGCATGGCGATGGTGGGATCGCGGCTGGTGACGGCGGCCTGAAGCTGGGAAGGCAGGGATGGTTTGGGCGGCGCGATGTAGCTGTAGAGCGCGTACCGGGCGGCATCGAAGCAGTCGTCGAGCGAATCCCCGCTCACCTTCAAGACATCATCGGGACGGTCAGGATCGTGGATGCGGGAAGCCAGGGCTTCCATCAACTGGGTACAGGTATCGGCAATGACAAGCTCGCCGGCATCAAGCTGGGTATAGAGCAGCATGGCTCCGCCGATACGGTCATTACTGGCCGGCTCGAAGGCGATGCCGGAAGCCTGGCGCATTTGATCGGCGAGGCAGTGATCATCGCCGCGCTGATTCCAGGCGTCGGGAGACAGATACCAGGCGAGGATGCGAGGCGAAGAAGAGGCAGAAGAAGCGGAATCGGAAGACGTCTGGATTGAAGAGCCGCCGGACGGAGCCGCGGGCTGAAATCGGCGCGCAATGGCCTGGGCGAAATCGGCTGCTTTCTGATGACGGGCGGTGTATTCTCCCAGGACATAGGTGCGGCCATGGGGGAATTCATCGCTGGCCGGGGATTTGCAGAAGAGATAGGCGGCGGCCTGGCTAAGATTAAAGCCGTAATCGGCGCCGACCCAGTGGGGCCACCAGGGCTGGGAGGGAATACTCTGGCGGGGTACGACCATGCGGGCGGGATCCCAGATAT
>JAKATS010000339.1 GCA_021818645.1 Acidobacteriota bacterium
CGCCATGGCGAAAGAAATTCCCGCCAGCGAGGTGCGCAGGCGCCGCACCGGATAGGCGGCCGACTGCCCCGGCGCGGCCGCCTGCCCGGCGCGGAACATTTCATAGGCCACAAAGGTGGCCACCAGGAGAAGGATGAAGACCACCAGAAAAAAGAAAAATCCGGCCGCGACGGTGAGCGTGGTCGCGGTCAGAATTTCCAGAAAGGCCAGCACGCAAAGGTAGAGATAATCGCGCGGCGCCGAGGCGGTGAACAGCTTGACCACCGCGACAAAGAGCACCAGATGTGCGGTCGCGGTTAAAAAATTACTGCTTAGCAGGTAATAGTCCACGCCATAGAAGAGGATATAGAGGAGGGTCAGGGCGGTGATCCAGTGGGCGGGAATCCGCGGCTGATAGCCGCGCCAGAGAAAAATGCCCCGCAGCAGCAGCGCGCCGGCGCCCAGGGCGATGACGCCGGCGCCGAAAAAGCCGGTGCCGATGAGCGCGGCAAAACCCGCGCCCAGCAACAGCAGCAGCAGCGCCTCAAAATACAGCTTCAAACCGTCATGCCGCGCAGCCGGCAGCAAGGAACTGGAGCGGGCCTGCATGCTGCCAGTTTAAAGCTTCCGCCTGGAGAAATATTCCAATTCAATCATTCAAGGCCGGTGAAGCTCGGCGGTGCCGACTTTGGCCTGCAGGTCGCGCAAAAAGCGGCGGCTCTGCACGCGCACGATCCAATGGAGGGTGCGTCCATGCGGACCCGGCACATATGTGACGCACTGGCAGGCGAGATGATAATGCGCGCCACGCCGGGCGTGGGTTGAGGCAAAGCCCAGCAGATAGGCGGCGGTGATGGGGTCCCATTCAATCCAGCTTCCGGGCGGGGCAAACTTGCGGACGATGCGGGGATGGCGGCGGATGAAGCCGGTGAACACGCCGGCCATCCAGGCGCCCAGCGGTCCCCGCCCGCCCAGCAGCGCCCGGGCCTGGGCGGCGCTGAGGGTGAGATAGCGCTCGCAGATATTGGCGGCGCCGATGACGAGCGGAGCGCGGGAATGAAAAATGACCCGCCAGGCGTAGGGATCATTGTTGATGTTGTACTCGCTGCCGCCGGCGGGTTCGGACTTGAAGCCCATGGCGACGATCCGCAGGCGCCGGGCCAGCCGCGGCCGGGCCAGCAGGGCCGAAGCCAGATCGGTGGCGGCGCCGATCGAGACCACGGTCAGACGGCGCTTCGGGGTGAATTTGCGCGCGGCCTGGAGCAGAAAACTCACGCCGGCGTTCCAGCGCGGCCGCGGCCCGGCCAGCGGACGCCGGGCTCCGGTGAAGACCGGCGGCGCATAGGCATGCACGCGCCGGATTACATCGCGGGCGCAGGCGGCCGAGGCGGCGGAGGAGTGACCGGGAGCATGCGTACCGATGATGGCCAATACGCGAACTCCGGGGCTCAGCAGCAGGTCGGCAATGTCCCACTGATCGTCGGCATCCACGCCGCAGTCGGTGGTGATGATGACGGCCCGCCTGGCCTGCGCGGGCGCGGCCATTTTCGGTTTTACCCTGATGCCCGGCGCGGCCGGCGGGCGGACCCCGCCCAAAGCGCATGCGGCTGATGCGAGTAAAAACAAAATCCAGACGGCGTTTCGCATAACTTCACTTTTTTCCCGAATTGCCGATCAGATCGCATTGACCTTCCAGGCGCACACTGGCGCCCGCGCGGGCCATCTGCTCGCGATAATTTTTAAATTCCGTTTCCAGATGCTGCCAGCCATCATCCACCATGTGGCGCAATTCCTCGCTTTGCAGCACCGCGACCAGGGCCGCGCGGGGCGAGCCGTCGGGAACCGCCGGCATGCGTTCGGTGCGTTCGGTTTCGAGCAGCGCGGCGCGGCGATAGGCTTCGTTCACCAGGCCGGCGGCCTCGGCGGGATGATCGGAGGTCCAACCGGGGCCGAGCAGATCGTTGAGTTTCGGCTCCAGGTGATCCAGGATATGGTTCCACAGCAAGCCGGAAAGAATTTCAAAACGGCGGTTCAACGCGTCAATGGAATCCATGAGCGGGCGAAAATGCTGGCGCAGTTCTTCCGACAGCGGCTCGTCAAACTCAAAATGCAGCGGTTCACCCAGACGCCCGCTGCGCTCGCGCAAGGGCAGCCAGCGCGAAACCATGATGCCGCTGATTTCCACCAGGTCGCCGGCTTTGCCGTAGAAGCTTTCGAGGCGATGGCGCAAGCGGCGCAGCGGGCCGGATTTGAGGTCGTTTAAATGCTCGCGGCGCAGGATCCAGTCCGCCTGTTTGCGCAAAGCCTCGAAGCTGGCCTGCGCCACGCAGGCCAGGACCACCACCGCCCAGGCGGCAATGAGCGAGAAAATCGTGACCGGCCGCAAGTGCAAAAAGCGCCAGGCCAGCCAATAGGCCAGGGATACATCGGCCAGGGCCAGCAGGGCGGTAAAAAACGATCGCATTGCCCTGCATTGTGGCCGGAAGCAGGCACGTTTGCAACAGGATCATGCGACCCCATCATGCGAAAACGAAAAGCTGCATGGAATTGCATGGGCTTTGCAGCGCTTGCCTGGAGCACAAGTCCGTCATCCCAGAAATATTGATGCACAGAGAAATCCGGCTGCCAGGTCCGGCATAAAGTGGTGTACTTTACTTAATTGCCGGTGTGGAAAATGCCGGGTTTTGGGCCGCGGTTGAACAAAAGCGGCCATCACGCGGCGCCGCCGCCAGGATGGGAAACTCGCTATGCTGCCAGCGCAATGGGAAATCTTCAAGCGCGCCGCGCGCCGGGAAAAAATGGACCGGATTCCGATGGCGCTGATCATTGACAGCCCCTGGATTCCCGGCTATCTGGGCATCAGCCATCTGGATTACTTTCTCGATCCCGAGCTGTGGTTCCAGTCGAATCTGAAAATCATGCGCGAGTTTCCGGAGATCATCTTCATCCCCTCCTGGTGGATGGAGTATGGCATGGCGGCGGAGCCCTCGGTGCTGGGCGCCAAGATCAAATTCTGGTCCGACAATACGCCCAGCGAATACCACACTCTGTACCATCTGGAAGACATTGACCAGTTTCCCGAATACGAGGTGGAAGCCGACGGCTTTGCCGGGCTGACGCTGCACCGCATCCGGATGGCGCGCCAGCGCATTCTCGATGCCGGTTACATTCTGCCCATGGTGACGGCACGCGGTCCCATGTGCACGGCGGGGTTTGTGCGCGGCACCACCAACTTCATGATTGACCTGGTGGAAAACCCGGCCGGCGCGCACAAACTGCTGGACCTGTGCACCCGCATGACGATTGACTGGCTGAAGGCGCAGCAGAAAGTCATGGGCGACACGGTGGAGAGCATTTTTATTCTCGACGACATCGTGGGCTTCGTGAACGAAGAACATTACCTGGAGTTCGCCCACCCCTGCCTGAAGCGCATTTGCGACGCTTTCCCCAAAGACTGGGTCAAGCTGTACCACAACGACGCCGAAGTGGATGCCTGCCTCGACCATTTGCCCGATACCGGATTCGAGGGGCCAAACTGG
>JAKATS010000168.1 GCA_021818645.1 Acidobacteriota bacterium
TGCGCAGCCCGAGCCCGGTTAGCTCTTCAGCGTCGGGCGCACCAGCACCTCGCTCACAAAGCACTGATCCGCCTGGGTGGCCAGCAGGGCCACGATATTGGCAATATCTTCGGGCTGAATGGCGCCGAGAGCGGATTTTTTGGCGGCCAGGCCGGAGGCGAATTCGGTCTGGACGGAACCGGGCGCGACCAGAGAAACCCGCACCTGGTGCTGGCGCAGTTCTTCCGCGGCAGAGACCATCAGACCGTTCAACCCCCATTTGGAGGCCGCGTAGGCCGCCGCGTTGGGCACCGGATTCTTGCTCGCCAGCGACGAGATATTGATAATGTGCCCTCGCCGCGCCTCGATCATGGCCGGGGCAAACGCCTGCAGCAAAAGATAGGGCGCGCGAAGATTGATCGCCATCAGATGCTCCCAGGCGTCCAGCGCCATGGAGTGCAGCGGGCCTTCGAACCAGCCGATGCCCGCGTTGTTCACCAGGATGTCGCAGCGCGCATGGGCCTTGAGCACGCGGCTGGAGAAGCTCTCCAGTTGCCGGACGTCGGCCAGGTCGCACGGGTAGCAATCGGCCAGCCCGCCGGACTCGCGGATTTGGTGGTCCACATGCTTCAGTTGCGCGGCGTCCCTTGCGGTCAGCACCACGTGGGCGCCAAGGGAAGCCAGTTTCCGCGCAATCGCGGCGCCAATCCCGCGGCTGGCGCCGGTGACCACTGCAATCTGGCCGGTAAGGGGAGTGGGAGTATCCATTGGCTTCAATATATCGCGGCAGCCATGGGTCGCGTTCGCCGGTCAGCGCCGCTCAGCGCACAATTTTCCGTATCAGCCACATGGCGGCGATCATAATCAGGATCAGCCCCGTCACCATATACCAGACGTTCCCCAGCTTTTCCGGCCATTTCTTCATCGCCCGCCATGCCTCCAGGGTGCGTTTGCGCCCGATATTTCCGCTAATCGGATCGTACATCGGTCGCCACGGTTGCGTCTTAGTATCACGAGGTGGAATACTCACTTGTAAACGAGGGGGGCAGGTTTTTATAATCCCTCTCACCACACGTACGAGGTCTCGCCGGCGCGATTCAATGTCCTCAGCAAGCGTTTCCCGCAAGGGTTCTGGAGCTGTGGCGAGTGCCCAAGTCCGTGGCAGCAGCTCAAAAATTTCCTAGAAACACTCGTTCGCGAGGAGTGACTGATGAAGAAGGTTCTGTACGTTTCGGTGCTGGCGCTGGCCAGCACCGCTATTCTTGCCGCCCCAATCCTGCGGGCTCAGGATTCGGGTCAGGGTACGATCACGATCAAGGATCCAGCCGAATACAACGCCTACAACTCAGCAATCAGCCAGCCCACGCCGCAGGCGAAGGAGGCTGCAATCGAGCAGTTTGTGCAGCAGTACCCCAACAGCGTTGTCAAAAAGCAGATGCTGGAAGTTCTGATGGATGCGTACACCCAGACCGGCAACACGCAAAAAGCGCTGGACACGGCCCGCAAGGTTTTGCAGGTCGATCCCGTCGATATGCGCGCCCTGGCGCTGAGCGCTTACATTCTGCGCACTCAGGCCGGCCAGAAGACCAATCCGGCCGATGCGCAGCCTTTATTGGATGAGGCTGCCCAGGACGCGCAGAAGGGACTGACGGCTCCGCCGCCACAAGGAGCCGACGCCGCTAATTTTGCCAAGCTGAAAGAGGCTGTGACGCCGATCTTCGATGGCGCGATTGCCGCCGACGATCTGAACAAGAAGGACTATGCCGGAGCCATCCAGAACTTTCAGAATGAATTGAAGGCTATGCCGCCCGCGCAACAGACCGCCGGCCCGGGAATTCAGGACACCTACGAACTTGGCACCGCCTACGCGCAGGAAAAACCCCAGGACCTGGTGAACGCCGTCTGGTATCTGGCCCGCGCCGCCGCGTACGCGCCTGAACCCTTCAAGGACCAGATCCAGAAGGCTGCCGAATACTGGTACAAAAAGTATCACGGCAGCGCCGATGGCTTCGATCAGGTGCAGACCCAGGCTAAGGCGTCGCTCATGCCTCCGGCCGGATTCACGATCACTCCCGCGCCGCCGCCGCCCTCGCCGCAGGAACTGGCGCACACCGCTGTGACCAGCACACCCGATCTGACCACCATGGCCCTCACCGACAAAGAGTTTGTGTTGGCCAACGGCACGCCAGACGATGCCGGCAAGGTGTGGGACACCATGAAGGGCCTGACGACCAAGGTGCCTGGAAAGGTGATCTCCGCGACCGCGGATTCGGTCCAACTGGCGGTCTCGGAGGATGCGCAGCAGTCCAACAAGGCAGACTTCACCATCAACATGAAGAAGCCTTTGAAGACGCCGCCGACCATCGGCTCCACGGTCAACTACATTGCGACCTTCGATTCCTACACGCAGAATCCGCCAATGATCATCATGAAGGATGGGGAAGCGCCAGTGACCGCCAAGCCCCACGCCGTTCACCACGCCACCACTCGCCACCACACCTCGCCGCAGTAAGCGGCGACCATCAACCGCGAAAAGCGAGTTGCGGAATGTGCCAGGCAAAAGCGGGTAGTCCTCCGGGCTACCCGCTTTTGTCTGGTGGCCTGACGGGCTGGGAACCGATCATTCTCCCAGCATGAAATGCCGGATCGACTGCGCGCGTCCGCTCTCCGGGTCGCACTCGATCAATGCCGCGCACATCTTTGGATTGCCACGCGCCGCTTCGAATTTGGCCGGCATTCCGCGCAGAAAACGATCCAGCACCTGCTCCACCTCCACGCCAATCACGCTGTCATAGGGACCGCTCATCCCCACATCGGTCTGAAAGGCCGTGCCGTTCGGCAGAATGCGCGCGTCCGCGGTTGGAACATGGGTGTGCGTGCCAAGCACAGCCGTCACCCGTCCATCCAGATACCAGCCCAGCGCCACTTTTTCCGATGTCGCCTCGGCGTGAAAGTCCACCAGAATCACCTTGGCCCGCAGGGTTTCCAGAATCTCATCCGCCTTGCGGAAGGGGTCGTCGCTGCTGGCCATAAAAACTCTTCCCTGCAGGTTGATCACGGCGTACGCCACGCCGTTCGGCAAGTGGCCTTCATACACTCCATGGCCCGGCGTTCCGGGAGCATAGTTGGCCGGACGCAGCAGACGCCGCGCCGGCTCATGGCTGCCGGATGGCGCGGACTGCATCCATTCGATAATTTCGCGCTTATCCCAGATGTGGTTGCCGGTCGTTAGCACATGCGCGCCAAGATGGAAAAATTCCTCTGCCAGCGAAGGCGTCACGCCGAAACCGCCAGCCGCGTTTTCCGCGTTGACCACGACCAGATCGACCGAGTTGGTTTCGAGCACGTGGTGCAGGTGCGCCTTCACAATCCGGCGGCCCGCGCTGCCAAAGACATCTCCGACAAATAAAATTCGCAAAGGGAGGAGGCTCCATTTCTCAGAAATTGGATAGTAGCATTATCCGGTTGCGCTGGGGGTGACGGCCGCGAGGCTATTGCGGCGAGAACCTGCCGGCGGGCAGGTCCC
>JAKATS010000302.1 GCA_021818645.1 Acidobacteriota bacterium
AATATCCTGGGCGCCTGTCCGCGTCATAATTTCCCGGGCGCGTTGGGTCCCCTCGGCGTTTTCGGCATGCACCGAAAGCAACATTCCGCCCGCCTTGACTCGCACTTCATACCGCTCGGCATCGTGTTTGGAGATCCCCAGGCCGATCAACCCACCGGTGATTCCGCCCACCGTGCCGCCCACGCCCACCCCTGCCAACGCCGCCATCAGCGGACCGGCGGCGATGAACACACCCAGCCCCGGGATGGCCAGGGCGCCGATACCCACCAGCCAGCCGAGCGTTCCGCCCACGACCGCGCCGGTGCCCGCGCCGGTCATCGTGCCTTCGGGCGCATGCGTGCCTTTGTCATGGGCGAATTTTTTGCCGCCGGCTTTTTCGGGAAACAACACGAAGATATTCGCATTGCCGAAACCAGCCTCTTTCAGAAGATCCACCGCGTGCTCCACGCTGGAATAATCGGAGTAAATGCCTAAAATGGCTGATTTTTTGTCCGACACGGCTGAATTCTCCGGTTAAAAAATTGACCTCGTACTGCCTGATCCAAATATGTACCGGATCGTAATCTACCCGCTGTACACATTTGCTCACACCCGGGGCAGTGTCATCCGGTGGATCTCTCTTGCCTGGAAAGCCACGAAATATTTCCCTGCGCAATTGAAGGGATGCCGCCGCGCTGCCGAAAAGCAATATCCGAAAATGACTGTTTCATATGAGACAGACATTCCCGGGTTGCGGCCTTATGTTTTATGAGGCGTGACAGTCGAGGATGAAAGTAAATGGATCGGAAGGTAAGGTTAAGCCATGACCAGCCAAGTTCAATCGTATGCAGCCTTAATTCAATGCAACATGTGTTCCCGGCTCTTCCTGGGAACGGCCACGCATGAAGCCAGTTTGGGCCGCATTCGCCGTAAAATTGTCCGCGGGCAGCAATGCCGCCATTGCGGCGCTTCGCTCGATGCCTGCTCGGTATCGGACGTGCCGCATGCCCCCGGCAGTTCCCAGCCCCTCCGGTATTTTCCCACCACTATCATGGCCAACCACAGCGGCGCCATTGATGTGCACAAGAATGTGGCCTGACCTGGCGGGAATGTTAGCGGGGTTACTCCAAACAGCGGTATGTCGCCGGCCCGGGCTGGCAATTATGCAGCCAATGGATGGCCCAATCGGTATCCACCAGGTAGGCAAGCCTCATATTTTCGGCACCTCTCTGGTTTCGACCAGCCGATCAGCATAATATCGCGGATCAGCTTGTCGGGATCATTCAGGCCCACCCAGCTTCCCGCCGAGCGCAAAAAGGCTTCATCATCGGATACTTCCTCAATGCTCACGACCGTAATGATCACCTCCCGCCCTTCCGGAAGATCGCTTTCTTCCAACGGTTCGAGCACACCCCCGTGGACGCGGGCGCGTATCGTGCTTCCCATAAAGCACCTCCTTGTCAAAAGACCATTTTGACATTACTCCATAGCATGGGCCTGTCAAAGCTTCTACGCAGAGATGGAAATCCTGCCACCACGGCATAATTCGGGACCTATACCTCCCCGCCATTCTCATCACCATTATGTCGGCGAACTGCCCTCGTCCGGCCCGTTGCGGGCGAAACTGGCCGCGCACTCGAAGAACCCCTATGCCCGCGAATTCTTCGAGGGCCGCATGGACCAGGAAGGTAAGCAGACCATGACGGCGCTGCGCGCCCGCATGGATTCGCTCTTCGCATCGGCCACGGCCAACGGCACTTCCGCGCCATTTCCTTCCACCCAGCCATAGGGATCCTATGCCGTTCTGACGGCGAAGGTCGCGGGCATTTCCGGTGTGGGTACTGCGACCGGAAACGTCAGCTTGAATGACAATGGCAAAACGCTTATCACCGGCCCCCTGGATTTAACCGGGAACACAAGCGGCTTCGCATTTTATCCGGCGGTTGGGACAAACAGCCTGCCGCCGCCTATGCCGGCGACAATAATTTTCAGGCCGCCACAGCCTGCTGCTGGCCGCCAGCGGCTGTGGGGGCGGCTACACCCCGACTCCAATACCGGCATTGCCGCCATCTGCCGCTCCGTCCACGCCGATCGGTACATCTACAGTCACCATCACCGGAACCAGCGGTTCCCTGACCCATCAAATCGAATTTTTTCTAAGTGTTGGGTAAACAGGAATGACCTATGAACTGAACGATATATCAGCAGTTTCGCATCGCTCCGCGGCGTCTCGGCTTTAAAAGAGTATTGCGAGCAGAGCCTCATGAAGGACTATTTCACCCTTGACCCATGCGGCGGAGGCAATCCGCTAAAATGGGAATTCGCCTATGAATTCCTCCATTCGCACCGTCGTGATACTCGGCTCCGGCTGCGCCGGGCTGACCGCCGCGCTCTATACCGCCCGCTCGGGACTGCGGCCGCTGGTGGTGGATGGGCATGAAGCCGGCGGCCAACTGGGGCTGACCACGCTGGTGGAGAACTTTCCCGGCTTTGTCGAAGGCATCCAGGGGCCCGAACTGGTGGACAATATCCGCCGCCAGGCGCAGCGCTTCGGGGCCGAATACCGCAGCGGCAACGTGCGCCGGGCGCATCTGAGCGCCCGCCCGTTCCGCCTGGAAATGGAAGAAGGCGGCGATCTGCTGGCCGAGTGCCTGATCATCGCCTCGGGCGCGCGGGCGCGCTGGCTGGGCCTGCCCAGCGAGCAGGCGCTGATCGGGCATGGGGTTTCCAGCTGCGCCACCTGCGACGGCTTTTTTTTCCGCAACCGCGACATCATCGTGGTGGGCGGCGGCGATTCGGCGATGGAGGAAGCCACCTTTCTCACCCGCTTCGCCCAGTCGGTGACGCTGGTCCACCGGCGGGAGGAGTTCCGCGCCTCGCGCATCATGCTCGAACGCGCCCGCGCCAACCCCAAAATCCGCTGGGTGATGCCGGCGGTGATCGAGGAAGTACTGGACGTGGAAAAAAAGGAAGTCACCGCGGTGCGGCTGCGCGATCCGCGCGACGGCCGGCAGTGGGAAATGCCCACCGCCGCGGTTTTTCTCGGCATCGGGCACGTGCCCAACACCGCGTTTCTCGACGGCCAGCTCGAGACCGACGCCGACGGCTATCTGCAGACCCGCGGCGGAGTGCAGACCCGCGTGCCCGGGGTTTTTGCCTGCGGCGATGTGCAGGACCGCCGCTACCGCCAGGCCATCACCGCCGCGGGCAGCGGCTGCATGGCCGCGCTGGAAGCGGAAAAGTTTCTCGCCGATGCGGAGCCTGAGGGATGAAACCGAAGCCCGTTCCGCGTTCCTGACCGAACGTAAAGATAGAGTCAACCAACCATACGCTACGATAGCGATTCAACGCTTCGCCTATGCCGGTGCTGAAATCGCTCCTGATGTCCCTGTCGCGCAATGCGCGGCTGCGCCGGGTGCTGGAAACCAGCCGCCTGGGCCGCCGGCTTTCTTCCCGTTTTGTGGCCGGCACCCGGCTGGACGAGGCGCTGGCGGCGGTAGCTGCGGTGAATGCGCAGGGCATGCTG
>JAKATS010000301.1 GCA_021818645.1 Acidobacteriota bacterium
TATACTGCAAAAAAAATGCCCACCGCCAGGCTCCAAAAGAACCCGGGGTGGGCACCGGTGATTGTTACGGGCCGGCCAGCTTAGCTGGCGGCCAGGGCAAAATCGCACAGCTTCACGACGGTTGGCACGCCGTCTTTGAGCGCGACGCTGAAAATTTCATCGCCGGCGATGGATCCGCGCAGCCGGCCGCGGCGAAAGCTGATCTCCAGGCGCGGAGAGCGTTTTTCAAAACCCAGCGGCAAAGAGCGCTCCGGCAAGGAAATACACTCGAACACCAGCCAGCCTTCGATGGCGCCGGTCTTCATGTTCCGGTAGATTCCATAGCTTTGAGCCGGGTAATCGTCCACCCCGGCGTCGAGGCGCGGGCCATTGATCTGGATGGATAAAATCTCGACTTCGCGGTCTAAATGGAGCCAGAGCTTGTCCATATCACTTCCTCCCTTGCCTCATCCGGGCCAAACGCCTTATAAGCCGTGCCCAGCACAAATTTGTTTTTCGGCTGAAAATTCACAATCACCCGCAGCAGCATATCGGGACACTGCCGGTAATAAGCCAGCGCCGGATGATGGGTGCCCGAGCGCAATGAAATCCAGTCCGGCTGGGCAATCGCGCGCACCAAATCGTTAAAGCGGCCCACCAGCCTCCCATGGTCTTCCAGGACATGAGCCCAGCGCGCCGCCGTGATCAGCACCAGCCGGTCTTCGGGGTCGGGCACCAGAATATCCGGCTCCGGATTCTTTCTGCGCCTCAGCCTTTTGCGTTTCACCGGCATCAGGCATCAATTTACTCATTTTATACCCACCGGGCAAGGGGAAAATAACAACAGTAGTGGCCAGTAGGCTGCGCGGCGGCGGGGCCGGCGCAACGTGATCTTACTGAGAAAGTTCGCTCAGGCATTACTTTTTTGCTTGACATGGGCGCGGGGCTTTGGAACCCTGATCGCGTGGCGACGATCCGGCTTGCCGGTGTCGGCGCCATAAAACCGATCCCCCGGTGCCAAAGGTTTGTCACGATCGGGGGATCTGTTTCCCTTTGGAGCCGGGGCGGTACGCGTGAGTTTTATGCCGCAACCGGCCACAGCCAGGCTCCTTCCGCTGCGCTCACCAGGCGCGGCTCCGCCGCTCGCACTCCGCCCCATACGCTACCGGCACGAAGCGTTGCCCGCGCAGTCCGATGCCGCCGTCGCCAAGACCATCCGCTACATGAACGCGCTGGCCTCGGGCACCGAAGGCGCCCGCAGCCCGCGCATCCGTCAACTGGCTCTGGCCGTGACTGCCCGCGTTCCCAACCGGGATTCCGCGGGCGAAATTTCCGCGCTGCACGGCTTCGTGCAGCGCGACATCGCCTTCCGCGGCGAGCCCGGCGAAATGGTGCAGTCGCCCGAGACGACCTACCGGCTGCGGGCCGGCGACTGCGACGACCATGCCACGCTGCTGGCGGCGCTGCTGCAGGCGATTGGATACCAGACGCGGTTTGTGACCGTGGCCGGCCACGCCGGCGCGCCCGGCGAATTCAGCCATGTGTATCTGGAAGCGCAGAACCGGCAGACCGGCGCCTGGGTTCCGCTCGATACCACCGAGCCCCAGGCGAAGCCGGGATGGCAGCCGCGGCGCGTCTGGCGGCGGCGCACCTGGCTGGGCGGACTGGGCGCATCCGCGCCCGCCTATCCACTGCCGCAGAATCAGGCGCTGGTCTATGACCTGGCGCAGGAGTTCGGCCAGCCGCTGGTGCAGGCGGAAGCGCAGCGCATCGCCTATCCGCAGGGCACCGCGCTCTTCGCCAACTCGACCGCGCTGGGCGTGAATTTAAGCTCCTGGTTCTGGATCGGCCTGCTCGGCCTGGGCGCACTGGGAATCGCCGGCGCGATGGGAGGCCGCAAATGAGCTTCGTCGCCAAAGCATTTCCGTTGCCCTTGCCTTCCCGCACCGCTCCCGCCGTCACCGCTCGGCAGTTGAGTGGTCTGGGATGCCCAGCGGCCGCCTGTGGGCAAAGCGTACGCCGGCGCCGTTCCTGTGGCGGCTGCCGGCGGAGCCTCGGGTCGCTGGGCATAAACTGGGGCAGCCTGATGACCGGCATTGCCACCGCCGCCGGCTCGGCCGAAGAACTGGTGCAGGCCTTCAAAAAGCCGCCCAGCTTCACGCCTACCACCACGCAGCAAACCCAGCCCCAGGCGCAACTGACGCCGGCCAACTATGTGCAGGCCTCGCCGCAGTCGCAACTGGTCTATCCCACGCAGACCAGCTCGAGCCTGATTCCGGGCGTGAGCAACACCACGCTGGCGATCGGCGCCGCGGTTGGCGTAGTGGGCATCGTGCTGCTCGGGAGGCGGCGCTGATGGCATACGTCTATGCCAATCCGCCCACAATGACGGCCACGAGCGCCAAGCCCTTGCGCGGCTGCCGCGTGCGGATGCGGCTGGGCGCATTTAACTATGCCAGCTCAGGCCCGGTGCGCCAGCTGCCCGGCGGAATTATCTGGAACAGTCCCGGGCCGGGCCGGGCGCGGATCCCGCTGATACGGGAGGTTGTGCCGCCAACGCGGCCGCCGCTGGTGGATGGAGTGTATAACACTCCGTATTACATGTATCCGTTCAATCCGCCGCCGGCAAGCCAACCGGTGCAGTCCGCGCAGCCGTTAGGCTGGGTTTGGCAAACACAGTATTTTCCGGGTCAGCCCATGGATATGGTTCCCGGACTACAACTTCCAGCGGGCAGCAATGCTCCCCGATCGAGCAGCAGCTGGCAGCCGATCTATAATTCCGCGATATTAGCAAGTATGCAAAACTCGCTGAATTATGCCGGAAAAGTCAGCGTTGGAGCAAACAAACCAAACTGGACGCCGCAGCAAACTGCCCAAGCCAGCAGTCCACAGGGTTCTCAAAGTTCGCCCTCTAACACGCAGACTGCGACGCCTGCGGCAACCTCGGCGGCCGCGCCGGCGGCGACGGGCACGTCTCTCATGTCGTTTGTTTCCTCCATCCCCTGGTGGGGCTGGGGCGCCGCCGCGGTCGGCGGGTTTCTGCTCTGGAAGGGAGTCAGCAAGTAATGTGCCGCAACGAACAAACTGAGAGGCCCATGGCCACGAACGAACACACCGAGAGGCCCATGGTCACGATTCGCATCCCGCAGGAAATTTACGATGCGATCACGAATCTGGCTGTGCGCGCCGAAGATGTGAATCATGTCGTACGCGAGCTAGAAAGATCCGCATTTGATCTCAGGTGTGCCCTGCTGAGACTGTTCCATGAGTGAGACGCATACCACTTCGCGCGATGTCACCATCCGTCTCTATCCGGAGTCGCGGCACGGCCTCAACGCCTGCCTGCGGCGGGTCGCGGCCGAACTGGGGCTGCCGATGTGCATCACCGAGCGCCAGGCCATGCAGATGATCGCCGATAACTTCGCCAACCCGGAGTTTCAGGGCCTGTTCTGCCGCGGCGTGATCGAATCGTTCCGCGCCGCAAACCCCAACATGAAACCGGAGCAGCAAGCCTCATGAACTCCCC
>JAKATS010000375.1 GCA_021818645.1 Acidobacteriota bacterium
CTGCTGGCCTATGCCCAAGAACTTCATGCCACATTGGTCACCTACGACCGGGCGCTGCATGAATTTGCTCTCAAACATGGTTGCGCGGCCGTGATTCCTGTCTAAGTCACCTTGGTTTGTGTTGTTGGCGTGGTTGCGGTTATCGGCCCGAACCACACCACCGCGCCGCCCGGCACTCATTAACCATATCGAGTGGACGCATGATCGAGATTCTCTCGGAAGATACCTCCATACTGATTGCCACACAGGATTCGATTTCTTTCCCTGGATTCGCAGTATCTCCAAGCGCGTAAGCGGCGGCTGAAAAACATTTCGGTGTTGTCCAAATTAGCCAGCCGCGGAACAACTCCGCTAGATTATAGTTGTCTTTCAGCCGCTCAGATCAACTCCCCATCCCGGACATGAACCATGAATCAACTGCTGGTGAAAGTTGCCGTCGTATCGTTCATCGGCCTAGCCGTGTTTGGCGCGCGGAGCAGCGCGGCCGCTGCCGCCGTTCAGGGCACCGGCCGCAAGCCATCCCAAGCCAGGCGGGTCAAAAACCCGGAGCGGCACATTGACATCCCTCATAGCTACGCCGGCTTAATGCGCATACCCTCCCCTGCGCCCATTCCCGTCACAGCAGTGGAAAAATTCCATGGCGAGGCTCTCTTCCACATGCGGCCCGGCATTATGGCCGTCAGCTTCTGCACTTCGACCATGGTTCACGTGCGGTATTTCCCCTCCCGCCTGGAGACAGTTCGCAATCTCGCGATTCTGCGCCGCTGGCGGCGCGCCGCCGCACCCTTCCGGCTGCTTCAGACGAAGCGCTACATCACGTTGGCCGGAGCGCAATTATCGGTCAGGGTGAATCGCGCCACCGGGGCTATCCGTTTTCTCACGCCGGCCGGCAGGGTGATCTTATCCGAGCCTCCGCAGGGCGGCAAGGCCATGCTGCGGAAGAGGATCAACGGACAGGAAACCTATCATGTGGAACAGGAATTTATTTCCCCGCCCGGGGAAGCCCTCTACGGCATGGGCGAAAAGCAGGATGGCATCTGGAACTGGCGGGGTATTCCCGTTGATCTCATCAACGCCAACACGGTGGGAGGCACTCCCATGCTGGTCTCCAGCCGAGGTTACGGCGTGCTTTGGGATAACGAGTCGTACACGGAATTCAATCCCATGTCCAGCCGGGACGAAATACAGCTGAATTCCTCGACCCATGCAGGCGTCTATCGGGCGCAACAAAGCGGCCAGTACGTGTTTTTCGCCAACGGGGGCAATGGCTTTGGCGATATCGGCATTTCCGTGCATGGCGTGGCGACCCACAATATCAGGAACATGTGGGTGCCCTATACGTCGGTGGTGAAAGTCCATCTGGACGCGGGCAGGTCATATCACGTATCGCTTTTGGGCGATGCCCGAGGCATGCATCTGTATGCCCGGCGGCTCGCCGGTATCACGCTGTTTCGTTCGGAAGCCGGCAAAGCCATCAATTATTACTTTATCTACGGCCCCGGCATTGATCATGTGGTCCAGGGTTATCGCGCGCTCACCGGACAGGCACCCTTATTTCCCCAATGGGCCTTTGGCTTCTGGCAGAGCCGGGAGCATTATTCCAGCCAAGCGCAGATTCTGCGCAACGCCGCGGAGTTCCGCGCGCGCCATATCCCGGTCGATCTGCTCGTGCAGGATTGGCAGTATTGGCCGAAAAACCTGTGGGGCGCTTATCAATTCAGCCGGCGGCGTTATCCGGACCCCGCGGCCATGATCGCCCGCCTGCATCGCATGCATTTCCATTTCATGATCTCGGTCTGGAGCGATCCCAAAGGCCCAGTGCGGAAAGCGCTGGCCCGTGATCATGGGCTCATCGGCAACACCGGTTATGTGGATGTGTTCAATCCCATAGCGCGCCAGATCCGCTGGCGGTACCTGAAAAAAAATATGTTTGATGCCGGCGTCGATGCATGGTGGCAGGATGGGGAGGACGCCTACGGGGAAGTGAGGAATCAGCAAATTTACCGGCCAGGCAAAGGCTATGTGTCCGGAGATCCGTACACGCTCGCCTATCCACAGTACGCGAACGAGTCCATATACGCGGGCCAGCGGGCGACGGGATCACCGAAGCGGGTGGTTCAACTCGGCAAGACCTGCACTTTGGGCATGCAGCGCTATGCCTCGGCAACCTGGTCCGGGGATGTGCATGGCAATTGGCAGACATTGGGCTGGCAGATTCCCGCAGGATTGAACGTATCCATCGCGGGAATACCATATTGGACGACCGACACGGGCGGTTTTTTTCGCCCGAAAAATGAATACACGTCGCCCTCGTACAATCATCTGCTGGTTCGCTGGTTCGAGTTTTCCACCTTCTCGCCCATCCTTCGCGTCCACGGCTTCGTGACCGCGACCGAAATGTGGAAATGGCCGCTCGCCTACCGGTATTTGCTGCGCTACGACCGGTTCAGGTACCGCCTGCTGCCCTACACGTATTCCCTGGGCTGGCGGGTGACGCAGGCCGGCTATACCCTGATGCGGCCACTGGTCATGGATTTCCGCCAAGACCCTGCCGTCCATGATATTGGCAATCAGTATATGTTCGGTCCCGATTTTATGGTTGCGCCGATCACGCATCCACGGGACGCGCGATCGGTGTATTTGCCGAAAGGGGCGGGCTGGAGCGATTTTTGGAGCGGCAAGATGTTTCACGGCGGCGAGCATGTCAGGGTGACCGAGCCGCTGGGCCGGATTCCGCTTTGGGTTCGTGCCGGTTCCATCCTCCCGCTTGGCCCGGTCATGCAATATGCTGCGCAAAAGCCGGAGAATCCGCTCGAACTGCGGATCTATCCCGGCGCCGACGGCGCCTTCACGCTTTATGAGGATCAGAACAACGGCTATGCCTACCAAACCGGCGCCTATTCAATCATTCGGCTGCGATGGCATAACCGGACGGATGCGCTGACTATCGGCCGGCGCCGGGGCGCGTTCCCGGGCATGCTCAGACAGCGCCGGTTCCGGATAGTTCTGGTGCGGCCCCATCACGGCGTGGGTCTGCATCCGGCCGTTTCTCCCGATCGCATCGTCGTTTATAACGGCGCCCGGGAAACCATACACTTCAAGGGGCCGAAAAGGAACGGGACCAAACCTTGACCAGTTATATAGGTTCTTTTGACGTAAGCGGCCGCTGAAGACCATATAGACAGGATCCATAGAGCGACTCAAGTTGGGGAAGATGGCACTTCCGCAAGTGTCCATTTCTTTTGCTCATGGACACGCACAGTCTATTGTCCCAGTGCGGTGTTCAATGCCTGCACAACGGACTGGTTGGCCTGGGTGGCGGGGCCGATGAAGTTGCCGTAATTGGCGGATTCGCCTCCGGTGGGAAAACCCCAGGCGTCAATGCCGGCGGCGATGGTATCGGAGACGCCGTCGTAGGGATTGTCGAGGAAGGTGACCAGGCCCCAGTTGGTTTTTTCCCCCCAGGAGTCGGTCCACGCCCAG
>JAKATS010000183.1 GCA_021818645.1 Acidobacteriota bacterium
TTTGTCGTTCATGCCGGCGATATTCCCTCGCTCCTGCTCGGTATCGCCGCCTTGCTGGCGATGGTTGTGCTGGCCAATCTGCCCGCCATCGTGCGGGTGCTGCGGCTCAATCCGGTTCACGCCCTGCGGCAGGAATAGGCGTTGATGCATCAGGGTTACCAGCCTTTCATATAGAGCGCCTGCGTCAGCGCCGCTGCCGCCAGGCAATAAATACCGAACCAGTGCCAGCGCCCCGCTTCCAGCCAGCTTGAGAGCCAGCGCAGCGCCACCAGTCCCGCCAGAAACGCGCAGACCATGCCCACCAGGCCCGGTTCCAGCGCCGCCGCCCAATGCACGGGCGTCATGGCCGCATGGGCGGCTTTATGCACTCGCCAGAGTTCGCGGGCAATGGCCAGCGGCGTGATCGCGACGACCATCGCGAAACTGAACGACTCAATCTGCGCGCGCTGTCCGCCTTGCAGCAAGCCTCCGGAAATGGTGACACCCGAGCGCGAAAATCCGCGGAATGGAATCGCCAGGCCCTGCAAAATCCCCATGACTATGGCTTCGCCGCGGCGGATGGGGCGCGGCGCTTCCTTCGCATTCGCCGGCCGGCGCGCTTCCCGCACTCCCGCCCATAGAATCAGCAGGCCCGCCGCAGCCAGCGCCGGCGCGATCCAGTTGAGTTTATGAAACAGCGCTTCAATCGGCACCTGCCGTCCGCCCCGGCTGAGCCAATGCTCAATCAGCAGAATCACCGGATAGCCCACCGCGCCCGATAGCAGCGAAGCCAGAAAAATAAGTTTGAAAAAGCTCCAGAACCGGGCCCAGGACGATAAAAACTGTTCCACCCACTGCCGCCAGAAATAGGCGATCACGGCAAACATCGTGCCCGTGTGCAGCAGCACCAGGAGCAGTGCGTTATCGGGCGTGGACATGTTTTCGTGCAGCAATTCGGCGGTCACGATCACATGCGCCGAGCTGGAAACCGGCAGCAGTTCGGTTAAACCCTGCACAATGGCCAGAATGACAATGTGAATCCAGGTCATGAATGCTTTCTGAGCGGAGGGCCGTTGTTGCGGCAGTTACTCCAGTGAAGCTAGATTTTAAAACAGTGTGGCTTCTGATCGGCGAGTGTTATAAGTGTTTCAGCCCAACCGGCATTTGCTGGCTCAGCCGGAAATTCAGGAAAGCGGCTTCGCTCGCCCACTCCGAATCCGGAAATTGCTGTTCGATCCGGGCAATCCATTTTTCCGCCTTCCGGCGGTAATGATTGGCGCGGTTCAGCTTTTGCCGGCGCCCCGGCCGGCTATAGGCGGTGACCGCCACAGCATAATGCCAGGCTGTCTGATAGGCTGCGGCTGCGGCCCTGGGCCCGGTTTTATAGTTCTGGTAGTAGTCGCGGTAAACGTGTCCTTCTTTCACGATGCAATGACGATGGCGGGACCAGTGATTGCAGTTCAGCTTGCGCTGCAGCAATAGATAAGCCGCGCGCGCCGCCCAGGGAGTGTGGGAATAGTTGCCGCGCACTTTGCGCAGCAGCCGGCCCTTCAGCATGTAATTATATTTTCCCCTGGGAGTGTTGTATTCGCCGCGTTCCAGTTGCCAGGCAATCGCGCCGGCCCGGTACAGCGCTTCGGCCGCCAGCGGGCTGGCGCGAAAATCGTCCCAGATGCGGTAATACAGCAGCGCCGCGTTGCGCGCCGTCTGTCCCTCCAGGGCGTAGCGCTCGGCCCGTTGTTCCCGCATCCACGCCGCGCCAAACAGGATCTGCGCGGCCTGCGGGTTGTTCAGGGCCAGGAATCCCTGATTCCGCACCCAGCCCGAAGCATGCACGAAGACATGCGCGAATTTGCCGCTGTATCCCAGGACCGCGACTTCCTGTCCGGGCCGCACCATCGCGATCACGGAACTGCCGGCGTCCGGGCCGACATACATTTTGCTGGTTACCAGCGCCAACTCCCGCACCGGATGTCCGGCGCTGGCCGGCAGGGCTTGGGCGGCTAGCCGCGCTCCGGCCATGAGCAGGAGCAGCAGACCGTAAACCGGCAATCGGCGGAAAGGGATGGCGCGGGTGTACATAGCTTCAGATTTTATATGAAACCTGCATTCGTCCTGACCCATGAACGCTTCTTCACCCGGTTTCCTGCACGCCATGGCTTTTATTCCCATTGTTGCCCAGCGGCCCCGCTGCCTGTAATTAAAATGATGGCGAAGCGGGGAGCGAGCAGAGCAAGGCGCCAGGCATCCACAGCGTACACGTTTATACGTGTGGATTGCCGAGCGACGGCAACACTGCTATGCGACGCTGATCGCTGCGCATGATTTTAGTCCATTACAATGGTTACTGTGTCCAATTCAGTGCAATTGATTCCGCTGGGCGGCCTGGGCGAATTTGGCATGAACATGATGGCGCTGCGCTACGGCGGCGACATGGTGATCATTGACTGCGGGCTCATGTTCCCCGAGCCGGAGCTGCCGGGCGTGGATATCGTGGTTCCCGATCTGGCCTGGCTGTTGCGCCATCGCGAGCAGGTGCGGGCGGTTTTACTGACCCACGCCCATGAAGATCACATCGGCGCCTTGCCCTATCTGCTCGATCAGATTCCGGTCCCGCTCTATGGCTCTGAATTTACTCTCGCCCTGGTCGAGTCCCGTCTGCGCGAATACGGCATGCAGGATGAAATCGAGCGGCGCGTCGTCCGCCCCGGAGAACCCTTTGCCCTGGGCCCGTTCCAGATCGAGTTTATCCATGTAACCCACAGCATTGTCGGCGCCTGCGCGATCGCCATCACCACCCCCGCCGGGGTGGTCATCCATACCGGCGATTTCAAAATTGATCCCAGCCCCACCGACAATCTTTCCTTCGATCTGCATAAATTCGCCGATTACGGCTCCCGCGGCGTGCTGGCCTTGTTGTCCGACAGCACCAACGTCGAGCGCCGTGGTCATACCGGCAGCGAATTGGCGGTGCGCGACCGGTTTGATGAAATTTTTGCCAGCGCCTCCGGCCGCATTGTCATCTGCTGCTTCACCAGCTCGATTCATCGCATCCAGTTGGCCGTCGAGCTGGCCGAGGAATACGCCCGCCGGGTCTGTTTCATCGGCCGCAGCATGGAGAACAATACCGAAATCGCCCATCGCCTCGGCTTTCTCCGCATTCCCGACCGCATGTTGATCCGGCAGCAGGATCTGCGCAGCTTTCCCCGCGAGGCGACCTGCGTGGTCATCGCCGGCAGTCAGGCGGAGCCCATGTCGGCCCTGGCCCGGGTCGCGGTGCGCAATCATAAGCATCTCGAACTGGCGGCCGGTGACACCGTGGTGCTGTCCTCGCGCATGATCCCGGGCAATGAAAAAGCCATTTTCCGCATGATCAATCATCTCTTCAAGCTGGGTGCGCAGGTCATCTACCCCGGCGAAGACGGCCCTCCGGTGCACGTTTCCGGCCACGCCAGCCAGGAAGAGCTCAAGCTGCTGATCAATCTCGTCCGCCCG
>JAKATS010000354.1 GCA_021818645.1 Acidobacteriota bacterium
TTGAAGCCGGGGCAGGTATTCCGCTCGTACACGATTTATCACTTCGGAATCTGGAAGAAATAGTCCCATGCGCACTACCAAAATGTGTCTGATCGCCGCCCTGGCGGGCATGGGCGGGCTGAGGGCAGCGGCCGCGGGCGCGCCCACGGCTTCCCTGCCCCATCTGGAACGGCGGGGCAAGGCGACGCAGTTGATCGTCAACGGGCATCCGTTCCTGATGCTGGCGGGCGAGCTGCATAATTCCAGTTCGTCCAGCCTGGCCTACATGAAGCCCATCTGGCCGCGGCTGGAGGCGATGCACCTGAATACCGTGGTGACGCCGCTGTCGTGGGAGCTGATAGAGCCGCGGCCGGGACAGTATGACTTTCACCTGCTGGACGGCCTGCTGGCGCAGGCGCGGGCCGCGCACATGCACCTGGTGTTTCTCTGGCTGGCGACATGGAAAAACGGCATGTCGAGCTATGCTCCGGTGTGGGTGAAGCGCAACACCCGGAAATACCGGCGGGTGATTGTGCAGGGCCGGCCGGTGGAAATTTTATCGCCCTTTGACCGGACGACGCGGGCCGCCGACGCGGCGGCGTTCGCGGCGGTGATGCGGCACATCCGCGCGGTGGATGGGCAGCGGCATACCGTGCTGATGATGCAGGTGGAAAACGAGGTGGGGGTACTGGGCGCCAGCCGCGACCGCTCGCCCGCCGCCAACCGGGCGTTTGCCGGGCCGGTGCCGGAGCGGCTGCTGCATTATCTCGAGACGCACAAGACCCGGCTGAACCCGGGATTTTTGCGCTACTGGCGGCGGCATGGGGAAAAAACCCAGGGGAGCTGGGCCCAGGTCTTCGGCCGGGGAGCGCGGGCGGGACAGATTTTCATGGCCTGGTATTATGCCCGCTACATCCAGGCCGTCACGGCCGCCGGGAAAGCCGCCTATGACCTGCCGATGTACGTCAATACCTGGCTGGCCGGATATGGCCAGCCGCCGGGCATGTTTCCTTCGGGCGGGCCGGAGCCGTTCGTGCAGGACATCTGGCGGGCGGCCGGGCATGCGATTGATATCTATTCGCCCGATTTGTATGCCTCCAATTTCATCACCTGGTGCCGGCGCTACCACGTGAACGACAACCCGCTGTGGATGCCGGAAACGACCAACGGACCGGCGGCGGCGGCCAACGTGTTTTACGACGTGGGCGAGGAGTACGGGCTGGGCTTTTCGCCCTTCGCGATTGATACTCCATTTCCCTATCAGCCGCCGCACGGGCGCGGGCCGTGGAATTTCGGCGCGGGCGAGGGATACCAGATCCCGACGCTGGCGGCCAGCTACCAGATGCTGGCGCAGCTCTGGCCGCGCATCGCGGCGCGGGAGACCCAGGGCGAAGTACGCGGGTTTACGCTGAGCTCCTGGCCGGGCACAACCGAATTCAACCTCAACGGCTACCGCGTACACGTCACCCTGGACAGGATTTTCGGCCACCAAGCGAGTTCGGGCTTTGGCCTGATCATGGCGGACGGGCCCAACCGGTTTCTGGGCGCCGGGCGCGGGTTCAAAGTCATCTTTACCTCGCTCAGGACCGGCGAGCCGGTGGGGCTGGCCTGGGTGGATTCCGGGCATCTGCAGGCGGGACGCTGGGTTCCGGGACGCCGGCTGAACGGCGATGAGGATCAGCAGGGCGGCGCCTGGAGATTCGACAGCATGAAGATGCATCTGGAAAAAGCCGAAGTCTATCGAACCAATCAGGCGAAGCGATAAGCTTCACATAGCCATACACATCTTCCCCACATAAGCAAACCACGCTTGTGGTGTGCCGCTTCCCTACGCAATGACCAGGGAGCTTGAGCAGGCAACCCAGTTGACCTGAACGCATTGTTTATTCAAGCCGTGCGGCGGATCAGGATCAGGGTCTGATCGTCAGTGGGAGGGCTGAAGGCATGGGCGGCGGCGAGGAGCGCGGATTCCATTTCCGCCAGCGGAGCCCGGGCACAGCGGCGCAGAACTGCTTCCAGGCCGTCAAGACCGAATTCATTTTTATGGCGATCAAACAATTCGGTCAGGAGAATGAAGTGTAGCTGGCGGGTGAAATTCACCGTTCGCTCGCACCCGCCATCGCCCTCTCTGCCGGCGGCTTTGAGCTGCGCGGAATTTCCCATTCAAGCGGCGCCGTCGGCGGCGACTAACTCGAATATGTCGAAGCCGGCCCAGGCCGGCTCGGCTGTCTCGCCGATCCTCCGGCCATGGCATCGCCGCCGGCGTACTAATGAGGGAGTAGTCAAAAGCGCGGCCCGCACTCTGCTTCTGACCGCATCGGATGCCGCCACGCTGCTGCCGCCGGAAACATTTGTCACCTAGACTATATCCCGCGGTGGAATACGAGGCTTTGAATCACAGAGTAACAGAAGGCGCAGGAACAGAATTCATTTTATATAGCGCCGGTCCAAGTCACGATGCGCCGCCGTATGATGAGACAGAACCAGGCGAACCAGCGGGCTTAGCGGTTTGAAAATAACCAGACACAGCGGACATTTCGAGGCGCGGCTGAGCGGGCAGGCAGATGACCGGCGAACGCTCTGGCGGGGTGAGTTTGCCCGGCCGCGGCACGTGCTGCGGGCGATGAGACAGGAAGAAGTGCGGCCGCTGATCCGTGCGGCGGAGGCGGAGGCACGGGCCGGGCGTTGGGCGGTGATGGTGCTGAGCTATGAGGCGGCGCCGGCCTTGGATGCGGCGTTTGCGGTGAAGCAGCCCAGGCCGGGGATGCCGCTGGGATGGGCGGCGATTTTTGACGGCCCAGAGGAGGATTCCCTGCCAGAAAGCACGCATAGCGGCGCATTCCCGGAGCCGGAATGGCGGCCGGAGTTGGACGGGATGGAATATACCGCGGCGGTGGAAAACATTCAGGAACTGATCCGCGCGGGCGACATTTACCAGGCCAATTTCACTTTTCCGCTGCGGGCGCGGTTTCAGGGCGATGCAAAGACATGGTTCAGCAGGCTGGCGCGGAGACAGCCGCGGGGATTTCATGCCTATATCGAGGCGGATGAGTGGCGGATTTTATCTTTTTCGCCGGAATTGTTTTTCGAGCGCCGGGGCGGATGGCTGCGGGCGCGGCCGATGAAAGGCACGGCGGCGCGGGGGCGCTGGGCGAAGGAAGATGAAGCCCAGGCGCAACGGCTGCGCGGCTCGGCCAAGGAGCGGGCCGAAAACCTGATGATCACCGACCTGCTGCGCAACGACCTGGGACGGGTGGCGCGGGTGGGAACGGTGCGGACGGGTCCGCTGTTCACGGTGGAACGGCATCCGACGCTGTGGCAGATGACTGCGGGCGTGCGGGCGCGGCTGCGGCCGGAAATCACGCTGGAAGACTGCCTGGCGGCGCTGTTTCCCTGCGGATCGGTGACGGGAGCGCCGAAAATCCGCGCCATGCAGATTCTGCGGGAGCGCGAGCGCGGGCCGCGCGGGCTGTACACGGGCGCGATCGGGATGGT
>JAKATS010000266.1 GCA_021818645.1 Acidobacteriota bacterium
AGGCAAAACTGACGCCGGGAGACAGTTCCCGCAGCCACAGGCCCTGCGGGGTGACCTGCAGCACGGCCAACTCGGTAATGATGGTGTGCACGACACGGGCGCCGGTGAGCGGGAGCCGGCAGCGGGTGCGGATTTTGGGCTCGCCGTTGCGGCCGGTGTGCTCCATGGCAATGATGACCCGGCGAGCGCCGGCGACCAGATCCATAGCACCGCCCATGCCCTTGACCAGCTTGCCGGGAATCATCCAGTTGGCCAGGCTGCCCAGCTCATCCACCTCCATGGCGCCGAGAATGGCCACGTCCATGTGGCCGCCGCGGATCATGGCGAAGGAATCGGCGCTGGAAAAATAAGCCGTGCCGGGGATTTCCGTGACCGTCTCCTTGCCGGCGTTGATCAGGTCGGGATCTTCCTGCCCGGGCCAGGGATAGGGGCCGATGCCCAGCATGCCGTTTTCCGACTGCAGCACCACTTCCATGCCCTCGGGCACGTAGCTGGCGACGAGGGTGGGCAGGCCGATGCCGAGATTGACATAGTCGCCGTCGCGCAGTTCGCGGGCGGCGCGGCGGGCGATGGCGTGGCGCTTGTCGAGATCCGGCTGGCTCATGGCTGGGCCTCCGGACCGGGCCCGGCTTCGCGCAGGGTGCGGCGCTCGATAGGCTTCTGATAAGCTTCGCCGCGGAGCAGATGCCGGACGTAAATGCCGGGAGTGACGATGGCGTCGGGATCCAGCGCGCCGAGCTCGACAATTTCTTCCACCTCGGCGAGGGTGACGCGGGCCGCGGTGGCCATGACGGGATTGAAATTGCGGGCGGTTTTACGATAGGTCAAATTGCCCCAGCGGTCGCCGCGCCAGGCTTTGATGAGGGCAAAATCGGCGGACAGGGCGGTTTCGAGCACATAGGCGCGGCCGTTGAATTCACGGACTTCCCTGCCCTCGGCGGCCGGCGTGCCCACGCCGGTAGGGGTGAAAAAAGCCGGAATGCCGGCGCCGGCGGCGCGCATACGCTCGGCCAGCGTGCCCTGGGGAATCAATTCGGTTTCCAGTTCGCCGGTGCGGGCCAGGCGTTCGAAATTTTTGTTTTCGCCCACGTAGCTGGCGATCATTTTGCGGATCTGGCCGGCGTCGAGCAGCCAGCCGATGCCCTGGCCGTCAATGCCGGCATTGTTGCTGATGACGGTCAGGTTTTTGACGCCGCGCCGGCAGAGCGCGCGCAGCAGGTTTTCGGGGTTGCCGCAGAGGCCGAACCCGCCGATCATCACGGTGGCGCCGGGAAAAATACCGGCGACGGCGGCATCGGCATCGGCAACGATCTTATTCATGCCGGCTCCGATGATAGATATCTCCCGCGGTGTGGAAGGCGCGCTCGAGTTCGCGGGTGGAAAGCTGGACGCGCAGATGCTCGATTTCCTGTTCGAAGCTGGAAAGAGCGCTGGAGATGGCATCCCGATTGGTCAGGGCGATATCGCGCCAGAGCGCGTAGGAGCTGCCAGCCAGGCGGAGCATGCTGCGCAGGCCGGGACCGGCGAGGGCCAGCGCTTCCGGATCATGCTCGAGTTCGCGCGCCAGCGCGTTCGCCATGGCGGTGGAAATCATCTGGGGGGCGTGGCTGAGCAGCGCCATCAAGCGGTCGTGCCGCGGGGCCGAAAGCCAGACCGGACGCGCGCCGGCCGACTCGGCCAGCGCGTGACAGCGGGCGCGCAAGTCAGCCGAGATTTCGTTTGATGCGTGATTCGCAGATTCATCCGGAGGACAGAAAATCCAGGGCGCGGCATGAAACAGATCGGCGCGGGCCGCGGACAGTCCGTTTCGCTCGCTGCCGGCGAGCGGATGGCCGCCGCAAAAAGCGAGCTGATGCCGGGCTGCCTGGGCCGCGATCGCCGCCTTGGTGCTGCCGGTATCGGTGAGACAGCGGGGATGGTGCGGCGCGAGCTGCGGCAGCATTTCCATGATGACGCCCACCGGAACCGCCAGGATGGTGATCTCGGCGCCGCAGAGGGCGGCGAGACTGGAGGCGGGCTCATCAATGACCGCCCGTTCGCGGGCGGCCTTGAGCACCGCGGGACGATCCCAGCCGGTGACATGCATGCCGCGCGCCCGCAACGCCAGCGCCAGCGAGCCGCCAATCAGGCCAAGACCGGCGATGCCGGCCGTGCGCAGGGGAAAGTTGGCTGTGGAGTCAGCCATGCAACTTCAATCATAGGACAGGAAAGCGGCGAGTAACGGAACGGCGGCGGGGCCGGCTGTGGCATGCTGGAAATTTGTGACGAGAATCGAGCCCATCCCGCAGGCCAAAAACTCCGGGCAGACGTATCGCGCCGGGTACTGGGTGACCTACGCCTGCATGGCGTGGTTCGGGCTGATATTGCTGCTGATGGGCGCGCTGCTGCCGGTCTGGCCGGGGCTGAGCGATGCGCAGGCGGGAACGCTGGGCGCGATACCCCTGCTGGGCATTCTGATCACCACCTTTTTCACCGGCTTCTGGCTGGAGCGCTGGGGCGCCAAGCCGGTGCTGGGGGCAGGATTATTGCTCATCGCCGCCGCGGTCGCCGCCCTGCCCGAGGCGCGGAGCTTTACCGCCCTGGCCGGCATGGCCTGGCTCTATGGGCTGGGCGCGGGCGTGCTCAATACCGGCGCCAATGCCCTGATCGCCATGCTGGAGCCGGAGCGCCGGGGCGCGGCGCTGAACCTGCTGGGTTTTTATTTCGGCGTGGGCGCGGTGGGCGCGCCATTGCTCATGACCCTGCTGCTGGCCTGGGGGAAAAGCCGGAACTGGGGCCTGGAACTGCTGGCCGGACTGACGCTGCTGCTGGCGCTGGCATTATTGATAGTGAAATTTCCACCCCTGCGCCGGCAGAAATTCAACTGGCCGGAGCTGAAGACGATTCTGCGGCAGCCGGTGCTGTGGGGCCTGGGGCTGCTGTTGATTTTTGAGACCGGGAATGAAGACACCTGGTTTGTCTGGGGCGGGCGCTTCGCCGAGCGGCTGGCGCGGGCCACGGCCGCCGAGGCGGAATGGGCGCTGCTGGCCGTGGCCGGAACCATGGCGGCGGGAAGATTGCTGGCGGCGTTCTGGCTGCGGCGCGAGCGCTATCGGCGGATACTGCAGATTCAATCCTCGCTGCTGCTGCTCTCGGCAGCTGGCCTGGCCTGGGCGGCGGCGCAGCATACCTACGCCAGCCTGCTGCCGGGCATGATCGGACTTGGGCTGGGCATGGCGGCGCTGTATCCCACCCTGCTGGGCATGGCAGGAGATTTCTTTCCCGGCCAGACAGGCGCGGTTTTTTCCACCCTGATGACGCTGGGTCTGGTGGGCGGGACGCTTGAACCCAAGCTGGCCGGCATGCTGGCCAGCCATGCGATGGCATGGGTACTGGCGATTCCCGCGGTTTCGGCGCTGCTGATCCTGAGCCTGGGACCTCGCCTGACGATGATACTGGCAAAGCGATCAACGGCAATCAAACAGTAACCCGA
>JAKATS010000245.1 GCA_021818645.1 Acidobacteriota bacterium
GGTATGGAGGGTGTAGTCGCGGCAGAGCATGATTTTGGCTTTGCGGCCGTTATTGCCGGTACCAAGCACGGTGCCCAGCACGCCGGTGCTGGAGTTGTAGCCGCAATCACTGGCTTCCATGCGGGTGATGACTCCGCGATGATAAGGTTTTTTGCGGGCCGCGGCGGTGAGCGACAAGCCGGCCCAGAGGCTCATCACCGTGACGGCAAAAACCATGAAACGTGGCGCGTTCATAAACAGTCTCCCGTGAATTCGAATCGGTCCGCCTAGCGGACGTGTTATGCACTGCAAAAGCAGTGCCAAAACGCCAAATCTTACTGCATCAACTATTTATGGCTCATGGTGCGTTCCGATTATAGAATTTTCTGCCCTGATCAGCAGTATTTTTTTACCTATCTCATGCTACGGATGTAACCTGATTCAGCGAAGAGTCAAGCCGCGCGCCGGACGGGCGCAAATTCGGCCAGACAGCAGACGCCCAGGGCGGCCACCAGCGCCAATCCGGACGACAGCAAAAACACGGGGCGCGGGCCCCAATGCCGCCAGGCGAGCCCGGCCCATACGCTGGCCAATGCCAGGCTGGCGCCGCTGAGCGCCGAATACCAGCCGAACGCGCGGCCGCGTTTGCCTTCGGGCGCCCACTCCGCCACCCAGGCGGAAAGCACGCCGTCATGCAAGGCGTGATAGAGTCCATAACCGGCCATCAACAGCCAGACCCAGGCAGCGGTTTTGATTTGCGCAAAACCCAACTCGACCAGCGCGAAGACGAGCATGCCCAGCCCGGCCAGACGGCCGCGCGGCCAGCGGTCCGAGAGCCGGCCCAGAGGGAACGCCAGCCCGGCAAAAACAGCGTTGAAAACCATTCCGAGCAGCGGCGCCAGGGCGGGCGATAATCCCAGCGAATGCGCCCGCAGGATTAAAAACAGATCACTGAAGGCGCCCAAGCTGAAAACAGCGACACAGGCCAGCAGAAAAAAATAGCCGCGCGGAATGGAGGCGGCGCACGGCGGCGGCAAAGAAGCCGGGACACCAGAGGGCAGCGAAGAAAATTCCGGCGGATGCACCGGCGATGCCGCCGGCGGCCGCAGACCACCGGTTTCGCGAATGCCCCAGATGGAGATGGCGACCGCCAGAGCGCCGGGAATAGCCGCCAAAGCAAAAACCAGGCGCAAATCAGCGCCGGCGGCCAGCAAGCAAAACGCGGCCAGAGGGCCCAGCATGGCGCCGGCCGTGTCCATGGCCTGGCGCAGTCCATAGGCGGCGCCCAGCCGACCCGGCGCGGCCGATTCCGCCAGCAGGGTATCACGCGGAGCGCGGCGCAGACCCGCGCCGGCGCGGTCGCACAGCCGGAGCCATAGGACCTGAGGCCAGCTTTGCGCCAAGGCCAGAAACGGCTTGGCCAGATTCGCCAGTAAATAACCGAAAACAATGAAGGGTTTGCGGCGGGGAAAATGATCGGTGAGATAACCCGAAGCCAGGCGGGCCAGATTGACCATCCCGCCGGCCAAGCCTTCGATCCAGCCCAATGCCTGCGGCCCGGCCCGCAGCACACTCAGCAAGAGCGAGGGCAGCAGCCAATAGGCCATCTCGGTGGCCGCATCGTTAAAAAAAGAACTCCAGCCCAGGCGCACAACATTCCGCTGTACGCTTGCAGCGACGCCGCCGGAAGCGAAGTCGCGTCCCATGGCTACTCCAGAAAATCGAGAACCGGCGCCACGGGAATGATGCCGCGCTGGTGGCCCATCGTGAGCAGGCGAGCAATGGCCTGGCGGTCATCGTCACCATAGCCGAGAGTACGCTGGTTGACGTACATGCCCACGAACTGGTCGGCCAGGCCGGGGTCCATGTCGCGGGCAAACTGCAGGGCGTAGTTCAAGGCTTCCTCGCGATGATCGAGGCCGTAGCGGATGGAGGCTTCGAGCAGACGACTCAACTGGCGGGCATCGGCTTCAGGCAGATCGCGGCGGATGGCATTGCCGCCGAGCGGCAGCGGCAACCGGGTTTCCGCCAGCCACCACTGGCCCAGATCGAGCACTTTATGCAGGCCGGCGCGGGCGTAGGTCAACTGGCCTTCGTGGATCAGCAGGCCGGCGGCCGCTTCGCCGCGGGCCACGGCATCCACGATCTGATCGAAGGGCATGACGCGGGTGCGAATCGAGGGATGCCAAAGTTTGAGCGCCAGCGCGGAGGTAGTCAACTCGCCGGCGATGACGACTTCGCTCTGGCGCAATTCATCGGGTTCCATGGGCCGCGCCGCGACCACCATGGGGCCGTAGTTGTAGCCCACGCTTCCGCCGTGGGGCAGCAGGCGGTAGCGCGCCTGGAGATACGGATAGGCATGAAAGCTGAGGGCAGTGATTTCGTACTCACCCGCCATGGCTTTGCGGTTGAGAGTTTCGATATCGGAGAGAATATGCTCGAGTTTGAAGCGCCCGGTCGCCAGCTTGCCCGTGGCCAGGGCATAAAACATGAAGGCGTCGTCCGAGTCGGGACTGTGCGCCACGCGAATGGAAACCTGAGAACTCATCTTTTCGATTATGCCAGCATGCGCATGATCTCCAGCACCGGTGAACGAACGGCGGCGGGGTGAAAACGTCAGAATGCATGATTTATTGCACCGGGTTGATCAGCTCGCCGATGCCCGCGATCCTCACGCCGACCTGATCGCCGGATTGCAGCGGACCGACGCCCGCGGGCGTGCCGGTGGCAATCACATCGCCCACTTCCAGCGTCATCACGGCGGTGATGGCTTCCAGCACGCGGGCGAGAGGAAAAATAAAATCACTGGTGTTGCCCGCCTGGCGAATCTCGCCATTGACGCGGGTTTCGACCGCGAGCCCGCGCCAGGGCTGCTGCGCGTTCCACCCCGCCGGCGGCGGCCCGGCATCGGCGGGCCAGCCATCGGCAAAGGTTTCGATCCAGGGGCCGAGCGGACAAAAGGTGTCGAAGCCTTTGGCGCGCGTCCACTGGCCGTCGGCTTTCTGCAAATCGCGCGCGGTCACGTCGTTGAGGCAGGTATAGCCGAAAATGACCGAACGCGGATCCTGATCGCGCTGGAAATGCCGGCAGCGGCGGCCGACCACGACCGCCAGCTCGCCTTCGTGATCCACCCGCCGAGAAAGCGCCGGCAGCGCAATCCGGCCGCCCGGCGGCAGGATGGACGACGGCGGCTTGAGAAACAGCAGCGGTTCGGCCGGCGCCGGGTTGCCCAACTCGCGCGCATGTTCGGCGTAGTTGCGCCCCACGCAGACAATTTTGCCGGGCGCAACCGGCGCCAGCAGTTCGATATCGCGTAGATCGAGGCGCTCCTGGGTGCGGCAATGTCCGGTCTCGAAAGGAGAACCGCTGCACAGATGCACGATATTGCCCGACAGCTCGCCCCAGACCACTTCACCCGCCTGCAGGAATCGTAAAAATTTCATGCATCCAAGATCGG
>JAKATS010000268.1 GCA_021818645.1 Acidobacteriota bacterium
AGTTCATCGCAATTTTTGACGCCGACTTCGTCCCGCCGCCGGACTTTCTCCGCCGCACCATTGATTTCTTCACCGATCCCGGCTTGGGCATGGTGCAGACCCGCTGGGGATATATCAACCGCGATTATTCCTGGCTGACCCGCGTTGAAGCCATCCTGCTTGATGGTCATTTCGTCATGGAACATGGCGGACGCCATCGCGCCGGCCTGTTTTTCAACTTCAATGGCACTGCCGGCGTTTGGCGCCGCACCGCGATTGAAGATGCCGGCGGCTGGCAGCATGACACTCTGACCGAAGATACCGATCTTTCTTACCGCGCCCAGATGCGCGGCTGGCATTTTCTTTACTTGCCCGATGTCGAGTGCCCCTCTGAGCTGCCGGTCGAGATGAACGCGTTTAAAGTGCAGCAGGCCCGCTGGGCCAAGGGCCTGATCCAGACCTCGAAAAAAATTCTTCCCCAGCTCATGCGCCGCCGGGATGTGAGCTGGAACAGGAAACTGGAAGCCTGGTGGCATCTGACCGCTAATATTTCCTATCCGCTGATGATCGCGCTCTGCGTCCTGCTGTTGCCGGCCATGATCGTGCGCTTCTATCAGGGCTGGTTCCAGATGCTCTATCTGGACCTGCCGTTATTCATCGCCTCGACCATGTCCATTTCGTCGTTCTATCTGGCCGCGCAGCGCGAGCTTTTTCCCGGTGCCTGGCGCAAGACCCTGTTCTATATGCCGTTGGTGATGGCCATCGGCATCGGCCTCACCGTAACCAATTCACGGGCCGTGATCGAGGCGCTGCTGGGCATTAAAAGCTCGTTCAAGCGCACCCCCAAATTCCGCATCGAATCCAAGGCCGATAAGGCGCTTGACCGGCCCGCCGCCAGCCGGTACCGGCGCAAGATCGGCTGGTCGCCGCTGCTCGAACTGGCCCTCGGCACGGCTTTCGCCTGGGTGACCTGGTATGCCGTCGTCAACGAAAATTACCTCACCCTGCCTTTCCTGTTGATCTTCGTGGTGGGCTATTTCACAACCGGGTTTTTATCAATCTTTCAAGGCTCCAGCCGCCGCAAGCGGGCGGCCGAAAGCCCCAGCCAGCCGGTGCTCACTCCGGGGATTTAGAATTCATTTCGACCCAAACGGGCGAGTCGCTGCGGAGCCATGCGAGATCGTAGGCCCGGGCCTCCGTCCGGAGTTATTGGAACGGCCTTTCCTCTCGCGGCATGCAAATCCGCAGGTTTGGTGTTTTCATGCCACGCAGGGGCCCGCGCCAGGCATTTGATCACCGAGGCCGACCCCTGGAACGGCGAAGCAAGAAAAGTGTCCCGCCGCACGGGGTTATTGCCTGGCTTGATGGGTAATAAGCCGGGCGGCGCGTTGCGTGGTGAGATACGCCCACAGCCATTCCAGAGAAACCAGCAGCCGGTTGCGAAATCCAATCAGGTACCGGATATGCACGCCCACCCAGACCAGCCAGGCGGGCAGACCCCATAGCTTGAAGCGTCCCCACTGGCCTACGGCCGCGGCTTTGCCGATCGTCGCCAGATTGCCTTTGTCGAAATAATGAAACGGACGGTAGAATGGGGTGCCGGATACGAACGCATCCCCGCCTTGTGTCTCAGCGGCGCGCAGAGCCCGCAGGATATTGCCGGCGGCATGACGGCCTTGCTGCATCGCCACCGGCGCCAGGCCGGGCAGCGGCGCGCCATCGTCGCCCGCGCACCAGGCCAGATCGCCGATGATAAAAACTTCGGGATGATTCTGCAGCGATAAATCCGCTTGCACTCGCACCCGTCCGCCGCGTTCCAGCGGTACGCCCAGCGATTCGCCCAGCGCGGAAGCCTGCACCCCGGCCGCCCAGACGATCAGCCCCGCGCGCAGGGATTGGATATTGTGCTCCCGGCCGGCCAGCAGCTCCCGCGCATCAATGCCGGTTACCGGCGTATTCAGCCATAGCTCCACACCCCGCTGGCGCAGCGCCTCCTCCGCGCGCCGGCTCAACTCCGGCGCAAATGTTGGCAGAATGCGCGGTCCCGCCTCGATCAGCACCACCCGGGTTTCCGCGGGATCAATAGCGCGGAAATCATGCCGCATCACCTGCCGCGCGATCTCGGCAATGGCGCCGGCCATTTCAACCCCTGTGGGCCCGCCGCCTATGATGGCTACCGTCAGCCATGTGCGCCGTCGGGCGGCGTCGCTTTCGCGTTCGGCATGTTCAAAGGCCAGCAGCAGCCGCCGCCGCAGCTCCAGTCCCTCTTCCAGGCTTTTCAGCCCGGGCGCCCATTGCGCCCATTGCTCATGTCCAAAATAAGAATCGCGCGCCCCCGGGGCCAGGATCAGGCAATCGTAATCCAGCCGATTCTCCGGTTCGTCGTCCGCGCTTGCCAGCACGATCTGCCGGGCCGCCAGATCCACGCCGGTAACCTCGGCCAACAGCACCTGCGTGTTTGGCTGGCCGCGCAGAATTGCCCGTATCGGATAAGCGATATTGCCGGGCGACAGCGCGGCGGTGGCGACCTGATATAACAGCGGTTGGAAAAGATGGAAATTGCGCCGGTCGAGCAGGGTGACGCGGGCGCGCGCATGGCGCAGCTCCCGCGCTGCATAAAGCCCGCCAAATCCGGCGCCCACAATCACAATATGGGGCGGAGCTGGATTGGAGCTGGGATCGAGGGGCCGGGTTGCGGAAACGGTGTCCGGAAATTCCAGGATTGCCGGCATATGGGTGCACTCCCCGGGCCGCAAGTCTCGAAGCTTACTGCGTGCGCGCCGGTTTGGCCATTACGGGCAGGTTCTCGCTGATGGTGACCAGGTGATTCGCCAGCTTCGTCATCTGGCGTTCATTGCCCATCAGATCGCGCAGTGTGGTGTGATTCAGCACCCGGTCCACCATCAGTTGCACCGCGCTCCATAAAGACCGGATCGAGCAGTCATCCGACTGTGTGCAGGTCAGCGCGTGCCCGGGATGGCGTTCGCAGAAATCGGAGGCAAACAGCCGCCCGCCCAGCACCGCCAGCGCTTCGCCCACGGGAATCTGTTCCGGTTGCCTCGCCAGGGCATAGCCGCCGGCCTGGCCGCGCACGCTCTTCACCAGCCCGCCGCGCCGCAATATGCCCATCAGCTTGGCCACATAGGGCTCCGAAAGCCCGGTACGGCGGCTGATTTCGGGAATGGTCAACGCCGCCGGCGCAGCATGGCCGTCATGGGGCCGGCTGAGCTGCAGCAGGCAGCGCAGGCCATATTCTTC
The DNA here is from genome assembly GCA_021818645.1 of Acidobacteriota bacterium. Taxonomy (GTDB): domain Bacteria; phylum Acidobacteriota; class Terriglobia; order Terriglobales; family SCQP01; genus JAKAZV01. The sequence goes on from JAKATS010000268.1 coordinate 3,238, forward strand.
CTGGGAACTGAATTTCATATTCTCGCGTAGATTCTATCGTTGCGCCGTACTGAATCCGGTCTCATGTTCAGCCAGGATGATCGTATCGCTCGGCTGATCGTCTTGATTCGGCGGTGCCGCTCAGTCCAGGCCCAGCTGCAGCTTTGCGGCTTCGCTCATCATATCCTTGGTCCAGGTTGGCGTCCAGACTACTTC
>JAKATS010000331.1 GCA_021818645.1 Acidobacteriota bacterium
ATCAGATGACCCAGGGTACAAACTCAGCAATCAGGCATGTTTTCCGGCAACTATGCCGGTGCAAAATGCACCCGGTTGCGCACCGGATCTATGCGGTCCACAATCACGTCCATCCGGTCGCCCAGCCGGTAGCGGCGGCGATGCCGTTCCCCCACCAGTTCATGCCCGGCGGCATGGAACCGGTAGCGGTCATCTTCCAGGCTTTCCACCGGCACGAAGCCTTCAATGAACATATCCGTCAACTCCAGGCTGAAGCCGTGGCGCGTTACATTCAGAATCAGAGCGGGGAAGCGCTGGCCGATGCGCGCCTCCATGAACCGCACCTTTTTCCATTCCATCAGCTCGTGTTCGGCCTCATCCGCCCGCCGCTCCGCCTGGCTTGATTCGCGTGCGATCATCTCCAACATTGCCGCCGTTTCACTGCACGGCTCAGCGGTTTGATTTGCAGACTTTCTCATGCCTTTTTCCGGCCGGAATTTCCGTTCTTCCCAGATCTGGCGCCCACTGCCGCCTTCCGGCAGCAGCGCATGCAGTTGCCGGTGCACCATCAAATCCGGATACCGGCGGATCGGCGAGGTGAAATGGGTATAGGTGGGCATGGCCAGGGCGAAATGGCCGCAATTGCCGATGGCATAACGCGCCTGTTTCAGCGAGCGCAGCATCAGAAACGATAGAATCCGCTCCTCCGGCCGGCCCGCCAGCCGCTCCGCCAGTTGCTGGTAATGCCGCGGGCTGATCTTCACCTCGGCTCCCAGCTCCCGCGTGATCATCCGGTCGGCGGCGCGGCCGCCGCTCGCCACTCCATGCCGCCGCGGCGTCCGGGTAACGATTTCAGCGCCCAGGCTGTAGCCAAATCCGGAAGCGATCTCCTCGAAGGCCAGCACTTTTTTGGCTTCCGGGACTTCGTGGATGCGGTAAATCGCCGCCTCGCTCCGCTTTTCTAGATAACGGGCCATGCACTGGTTGGCCGCCAGCATGAATTCCTCAATAATGCGGTGCGCGTCGTTGCGCTCCGATTTCACGATCGCATGCATCAGGCCCAGTTCATCAAAGGCGATTTCGGCTTCGGGTAGGTCGAAATCAATCGCGCCGCGCTCCCGCCGCCGCTGGTACATTTTCCGCTGCAGCTCCAGCATCAGCTCCATATCCACTCCCGTCGGCCTTCCCCGGCTGCTGCGCCCGGCGGAAAAGTCCTGCAGCCAGCCATTGACTTCGTTATAGGTCAGCCTCGCCGCCGAGCGGATCATGCCCAGCATAATTTCATAGTTCTCGATCCGGCCCTCACTATCCAGGCGCATCAGGCAGCTCAGCGTGAAGCGCTCTTCCTGCGGCCGTAGGCTGCATAAATCCGAAGACAGCTCGGCCGGCAGCATGGGCACCGCACGGCCGGGGAAATAAACCGACGTTCCCCGCAGCCGCGCCTCGCGGTCGAGCTCCATGCCGGGGCGCACATAAAAGGCCACATCTGCGATATGCACGGCCAGCTCGTAGCCCGCTCCGGCCCGCTCGACCATGACCGCGTCATCGAAATCCCGAGCCGTTTCTCCGTCTATCGTGACCACGGGCAGGTCGCGGAAATCCCTCCGGCGGGTTATCTCAGCTTGCGGCCAGGCGCGCTGTGCGGCCAGCGTCTGCGCCTCCGCCAGCGCAGCTTCGGAAAACCGGTGCGGCAGGTGATGCTTGCGGATCATGATCTCGACGTCAATGCCGAAATCTCCCGGCTGGCCCAGTATTTCCAGCAGCCGCCCTCTCGGCTCGCGCACCGCCGATCCGAATTCCGTTATTTCTACCTCCGCTACCCACGGTCCGGCTCCCTCCAGTCCGAAGGCCGTTTGCGACGCCTCGCGTCCCAGAATGCGGTGCCGCCCCAGTCCGGCTTTGGCCTCGGATATTTTTTCCACTGCAATCCGCCGTGGCAGCCGGTCATCGTAGGGTTGCAGATAGAGCCCCGCCGGGCTTTTGTGCAGGATCCCGACGATCTGCCCATGCGCGCGCCCAGTGATGCGGATCACCTTGCCGCTGATCCGTCCCGCCTGTCCGGCTTCCTTTTCTTCCCGCCGCGCGGTTTTCCTGCCTGCCCCCGGCCGCAACACCTCGACCTCGACCCGGTCGCCGTGCATGGCGTTCCCGGTCAGCGGCGGAGGAATGAAAATGTCTTCCTCGTATCCCTCCGTCTCGGGTAATACAAAGCCATAGCCTTCACGGTGCAGGCTGATGCAGCCATAAACGGCCTGGCGGGCGGGGAATTGGGAAGCCGGCTTGCGTCCGACGGCAGATTTTCGCCCATCGGCTGGAGTTGCGGTAGAGAAACGGGCCGCTGATTGATAGGCCTGGCCGTGCACGTTCAGTCGTTGCTCGCTTGCCAGTCGCCGCAGCAGATGGCGCAGCCTGACCCGCTCCGGACCAGTCAGCTTGAGCCGGCGCGCCAGTTGCTTCACCGTCGCCCGCCGCCCTGGGCTGTTCCGGATCTGCTCGAGTATGGTTTCTGCGTCCAGGATGATTCTTATTGTATAGGTAGGTTTCGTTGGCTTTCGGTGAATCAAAATGACGCTCCAGCCAGGTTGCTGGACTCGCCATTGCAGACTGCAGGGGGAGTTTCTGTTCGTTGTATGGCGAATGGACCTCGGGGTTACTGCCGGGTACCCGTCCGGTATTGGTAAAAAAATGCGCCATTTTTTAAACTATCGCGACGATGCATAAAAAGTGGACTTGCTCCCAGAACCGGATGCATGCTATCGCTGATTTGGATATGGATTATTTTTTGGGCGTCATAGTGCTAAAAATACTGGACACTACAGGTGCCGAATGCGCATTTTTGTCCCTGCACTGCCCATGTGTATGAAAATTAAAGACTTGCTGGTTTTCCAGTGCCGGTAACATTTTTGCTCCCGGCACTGATTAAATTATTGATAACAAAAGATTTAACCATGTTTAGTGCTAACAGTGCCGGCATTTTGACTTAAACTTATTTCTGGTTTCTTTTCTGGTCTGAAATTCATTTTCCGTTTGTTGCAAATTTGTTTCGAACATGATTTGTCTTAAATAATTACCATTTCCGAAGCCGGACACTGAAACCGCAATGCCAATAAAGTGGTCCCGCCACATTTTTTATTTGCATGCGACGAGTTGTTTTCAATACGGCTTGATGAAACCGGGACTATTCGCCGCTTCTCCTGGTGTAGTACCGTTTTCGCAAGTAAATATGCCAGTGCCGATGTCCCGGTATCCGCAGCTTCACTTTATGCACCCGTCTGTGGCTGTTCGCCGCCGCCCGAAACGACAATTCATAATGAATCAATGCCTGCGCTGCCAACCGGTCCAGGTTCGGCCCCAGCGCATTGGTGTTCATGATCGCCGCCCCTCCGGTACTGGCGGCCAGATCGCTCAATATCCCTTGCTGATTGCGGAACGGCACGTTCATGGCGATCGGAA
>JAKATS010000329.1 GCA_021818645.1 Acidobacteriota bacterium
GCGATTGCGGCTCCTGCTCCAGCCCGGCAGTTTGCCAGGGCGGAATTCGCAATCCCCGCAGATAAAAATACAGCGCCAGCAGCGCCAGCGTAATTGCCAACCCTTCGGCATGGGCTTCCAGCCCCAGCCACCAGATTCCGGGGGTTAATAAAAAAATCGCGCTCGACCACGCTGCCGGTCCATCCGTCAGCCATCTCCGAGCCAGCACAAAAAGCAAGGGTGCTGCTGCAATGGCGGCCGCCGCGCTGATTCCGTTCATCAATCCCGGCAGTTGGGCCGTGCCCGCATGCAGCCAGTTCGCCAGATGCCCGGTCAGCCAGTAATAGCCAGGCGAGAGAAATACATAATAATGCGGCGTGTATTCCGCTTGGGCAGCCTGGGGCCCATAGACCAGCCATTGCCGCATGCCGATCAGAAATAGTGCGCTGTCCGGCTCGGCGGGCAAACGATTAAAGAGCGCCAGCCGGCTGATGGCCGCGATCGCCGCCAGCAGAGTGCCCGTCAATCGCGGGGAAAGGGATGGTGCTTGGGAATCCAGAAACTATCAGGATGCGGAAATTCAGCGCCATGCCGTATGTGTCTTCAGGGGCATGAATGCTCCTAAAGACGGAAAATTAAAATCTCAATGATTCGTGCGTGATGTTGATCGTATATCCCAATTGCCGGACTAGCTCAGCGGCCGCTGTGGCCGTGCCCGCCGCGGTTTCATGACTGCATATAATTTCGGCCGTGGAATAGCCCAGGCGCAGTCCGGCGCAGTGGCTTGCCCGATAGGTCACTCCGGCTAATTCGCTCAGGCGGAGGCTTTCAATGAGAATCAGAATATGCGCCGCCGGCGGCGCCATGCGGTCCAGTATCAATAATATTTCCTGCTTGTTTTCCAGGCTCTCGGGCGTGGCGTCAATGATGATGTCCGCGTCCGCGACCGCGGCTTCGATATCCGTGAACCATTCCAGCCTGGGCCAGGCGGCTTGCACCTGATCGGGCGGGTAGCGGCCTTGTTCGACGGCGCGGGCAAATCCCTGTTCCATCACCCCGCGCGCCCGCCGCAGCGATCCCGTTAATAAATCTTCCAGCTTTACCCGCCGGCCCGCCATCAGCGCCTGCTGCGCCAGCCGGGCACCGCTCATGCCGGCGCCGATAATCGCCAGCCTTTGTTCGCAGTCGGCCGCTGCCACTTTAGGAACCCGGAATCGCGGCCGTGCCCAGGCGATGCGAGGCCAGTTCGCGCAGCTCATCCGCCAGCTCGAGCGTTTTCCGCATGGCGGCTCGCGCCTTGTCCTGCAGCTCGGGAGTATTGGCGTATTTGGCCAGCATCTGCCGGGCGAATTCGTGGTGCGCGGCTTCTTCCGGCTGCACCGTCTCGCGAAACAGCGCGGCGGTGCGCGTGTCCTGGGCTTCTTCCACAAATTCGATGAATTTCGCATTCACCAGCTTGGCAATGCCTTCGCGGGCGTACTGCGCGGCCGCCAGCCGTTCCACCAGCGGATGCAGGGTGCGCAGATAATGAAACAGGGGAGAATAGCCGTGCGCTACCGGGTTCAGCTGCCGCGCATCCACGCCCAGTTCGAGCAGGCGCTTCTGCATCATCGCGAAATGTTTGGCCTCATCTCCGCACTGCCGGGCCAGCCCCAGCTTGATTTCCATTTCCGGCGTGGTCAGCATCCAGGAGGCGGCGATTTCGCTGGCTTCGATTTCACTCTTTAAACCCATTTTGAGCAGCTCGATAATAGCCTTCTGCTTCTCGCCGGTCGGCGCGATGGGAGCGGTCGCCAGCGGCGCCAGCGCATGCTGCAGTTCGGCATCGAGTTGTTGTACAAAGCTGGGACCGTCCATAAAATTTCGTTCAGAGTCTGGGCTTCATGCCTTCAGAACTTTGCCTCAGGTGCTCCTTATTGTAATCCGGGAAGCTCGGGATGGGACTTGGCAGCCAGGGATTCCGCTCCCAGGCAGCCCAGCAGAATAAGACCCGCCCCGCCGGCTGTCCGATTGCCCACCCACAGCGCGCCCACGCCCGCACCCAGCAGCAGCCAGACAGGGAAACGTGATTTATGATACAGATACAAATTGATCGAAACCAGCCAGAATAGCCCCAGCCCAATCGCCCGTCCAGAGGACAATGTGGGAAATAACGCGTCAAACCAGCGCGAAGGCCAGGCGGAAAATCCGGATCCCAGATGGGATTGCCACAGCCGCGCCCATCCATCAATGAAAAAACTGGTGCCCGCGATCACGGCCCAGGCGGCGGTAACGGTGCGCCCGGCTTGGCGCCATTGAGCCATGCCTGCATTATGAATCGTAGGCTGAAAATTTTAAAGGCGCGGGGGAGGTCAAGGCCCGCGCCTTTGGGGAATTACTGCCCGAAGTTGTACTCAATGTAGCGGAATTTTTAGGCTAATGCAATCCCTTTTTTGAAATTTTTTTAAATTTTTTTAATTGAAAACATTGGACTTAACAATACTTCTACCCCCCTATGGGGGGAGGGAGGGCAAAATTTCTGGCCATGGCTGGGTCTCAGTCTGAATTTAAGCTTTGATTAAAGGTACTGACGATCAGTCGGCAGCGATCCCGATCACCGCCCAATGCCGGCCCGCATCTTCGCCTTCGCGCCGGTAAGAGAAAAATAAATCCGGTTGGCAGGCGGTGCAATGGGGCAGAATTTCAATCGCGGTTTCGGCCAGCCCCGCGTTGCGCAACTGCTGGAAATTGGCTTGTTTCAGGTCGAGCCGGGCAAAGCTTTCGGCATTCCAGCGGGCATCATAATCGTGCCCGGGTGGGGTGCCGGTCAGAAATAAATTCGGAAACCGCATCCGCATGGCGTCCGGATCCGGCGCAGCGAGGAAGGTATCGGCCTGGGGAAATTGGGCGAGAAATGCTTCCACAATCTCGGGGCCTACCTCATAGCAGCAGCCGCCAATGCCCGGGCCGATGGCGGCGAGCATATCCTCCGGGCGGCAGCCGAAGGCGGCGCGCATTTCCCCTACCGCGCGTTCCGCGATGCGGGCCAGGGTTCCGCGCCATCCGGCATGGACGGCTGCAACCACGCGTTGCCGCGGGTCAGCCAGCAGAATGGGCAGGCAATCGGCGGTGCGGATCGCCAGGCGGAGACCGCTGCGGTTGGTCATCAATCCATCGCCCGCCCGCCGCGGCCGGGGATCGCGCCAGACCAGCGCGGAATGGATTTGCCCCAATTCTCGCGGCCATAGTTTAGGGTTGGGCGCGGATTTAAGAATCTTTTTCCCGCTCAATGCCTGTAAAAACCGGCGTTGATTTTCCTTGACCCGCTCCGGCCGGTCGCCGGCCGCGATGGCCAGGTTCAAAATTCCCGTGCCGCCGTCCAGGCGCGAAATTCCGCCTTCGCGGGTGCTGAATCCGTGCTCCAGCCAGCCCAGGCGGGCGAGGTTGCGGGCGCGCAGAATCCGGGGC
>JAKATS010000311.1 GCA_021818645.1 Acidobacteriota bacterium
AAGGATCATTATATCGGGCTTGTTCCATTCAGACATATGGAAAGATCGAGTCTCAGGTGGTTTTTTAGGCGGTCTGAGCCAAAAAAGCGGGAGCATGGGCATTGGACGATAATCTGGTAAAAATGCGAAAACCACCCGTCCGTGGTCGGGTGAATCGTCATCCAAACAGGAACGGAAGTGGGGAAAAGGCATGCAGGTGAAAGCTGGCTTTCAGGTCAAATGCGGGCGTTGTGGCCGTTTTTTTTCTACCCCGGAATGTCAGAAGCTTGATCACTATAGCATTTATCGCGCCACCTGCCCTCATTGCCGGTGGCCGGGACGCTATTTGGCCTCGGAATTGCATCGCCTGCGCACGGCTGCGGTGGAAACCCCAATTGGCAGCCCGGCACCTGCGTCTAATCTGGATAAGCCGCCTGGGCCTGCGGCAAAGATAATTGCATCATGCGAATGAAGACACTGGTCAGATCGGGATCAAACTGCAAGCCGGCCTGGCGCTCGAGTTCAGTCAAAGCTGCATCGGTGGCATAAGAAATAGGCTGCCGGAAAGGTAGTGGGTGAGTCATCGCATCGAAAGCTTCCGCCAGGGCCAAAATCCGCCCTATCAATGGAATTTCTTCCCCGCGCAGCCCTCGCGGATAGCCGGAACCATTAAACCATTCATGGTGTGTGGCAATGCCAGCTGCTACCGCTTTCCCGCCTTCCAAACCAGCGATCATCTCCGCTCCCCAGGCCGGATGCAGCCTCAGTGCAGCCCAATCCTCGGCCGAGAGCTGATTGCGATGGAGAAATTGGGTTGATAAGCCGCTTTTACCCAGGTCATGCAGCCGTCCAGCCAGACGGGCGTTTTCCTGAGTAACCTCATCTAGGTCTAATTGGCGAGCCAGTTTCCAGGCCAATGCCGCGACCCGGTCATGATGACCCACCCCGAGTACATCGCGCATATCCAGACTGGAAGTCAGGCTGATCAGGGCGGGCAGGGCGGACAACAACGTTAATGGTGCTGCTGCATGGCGGTTGGATTTGACTTCCTCATGAATTCCGACATGCTGCTGCTTCTGCGCATACATATCCAGGTCGGCCGCGCGCAGCACCTCTTCCGGCGTGTTGCCCTGTTCCGGATAACTCGCCAGGCCGAAGCTGCAGCTGACCTTTCGTTCCCGCAGCAACTGATCCTGATGCAGAGCCGTACGCAGGCGTTCAATCAGGATGCGCGCTTGATCGGTGTGAGTATCGGGCAGCAGGACCGTGAATTCATCGCCGCCAAAACGGGCAATGATGCTCCCGGCCCGGCACTTTTGTTCCAGAATGCGGGCGGTGCGGGTCAGCGCCACATCGCCTTCCAAATGCCCCAGCGTGTCATTCAATTGTTTAAAGTCATTCAGGTCAATCAGCACTAAAGCAAAGCCGCGACCACCACGGCCCGCCCGCTTCCATTCCGCCTGCAGCGATTCCATAAAAAAGCGCCGGGTCTTTAATCCGGTCAGGCCATCGGTAATCGCCTGCTGCTGCATGTGCTGGAACAGCACAATATTGTTGAGCGCCGCGGCCATCTGATCGCTCAGGGTCTGTAGGGTACGCACCTGCTCGGGGGGGAAACTGGCGGGATGCCGACTCTCCATATATAGCAAACCCAGCGTCTGTCCGGCGTAACGAACCGGTAACGCCAGCAGTTTCTGGGCTTCGGGATGCAGCGGAGCAATGCCCTCAGCCGATCCACCACCCTCGCGTTCCCAGCGCAATAATTGACCCTCCCGCAAAACCGGCTGCCAGGCGGGGGAGGAGAGAGAAAGTTCTGTGACCGCCGGAGCGGAGGGCAAACTGCTGCTTTCCGCTCGGAATACCAGATGGCGATCGCGGAACTGAATCAGGGCGATGCCGACAAAATCACACTCAAAGGTGGAATGAATCTCCCGGGTCACTGAGCGCAGCATCTCATCGGCGTTCAGCGTGGAAATCGAGATATGGGCAATGCGGTTGAGAAATGACAGCTCCCGGTTGCTGCGCTGTTCGTCGGTGAATAAACGGGCATTGGCAAGAGCGACCGCGGCCTGACCCGCCACGATTTCGAGCACGCGCAAATGCTCGCGGTCATAGGCAAAGTCCCGCTCGTAATTTTGCACGGCCATGACGCCGCGGGCCTGGCCCTGGATGAAAATCGGCGCCGCCATCCAGCTGCGAGCCTCCCGTCCCTGTCGGTCCAGACCCATGCGATCCAGAAATTCCCCCACCTGGCTGGGAATGAGCAAGGCCTGGCCCTGACGCAGAACATATTCAGTCAAACCAGCTCCCGCTGCCCGGCGGCGCGGGGCCAGAGGAATTCCATCTTCAATTTCCAATTCGAAGAAGATCGCCTGGGTTTCCGGATCCCGGAAAGCGACATAGAAATTTCGAACGTCAATCAATTTCTGCAATTCCGCATGAATCAGACGCAACAGGCTTTCACTATCCAGAGAAGAACTGATCGCGGTGCCGATATGGGTAAGAATTTCAAATTCCTCTCCGCGGCGCAGGGATTCGCGCACCAGTCGTACATTCTCCAGAGCGACCGCGATTTGCGCCGATAATCCCATGGTCATGCGCAATTCGCCGGCCAGGAGTCCGCGCCGGCGATCATGGCCCAGCAGAATGAAGCCTAATAACTGGCGCGAACTCTGCAATCCTATGCAGGTCAGCCCCCGCATGGATTCGGCGCGGGCACGGCGGCGCAGTTCCGCCAGCCGAGGATCTCTTTCCAGGCCTCCAAGTTCCTGCCGCCGCAGGTCGCGCAACACCAGAATGCCACCCAGGCGAGGCAGCCAATCCAAAAGCCAGTCACCCCCGCCGGCTTGCAGATACGCGGCAAAATCAGAGGTAAACCCGCGATTCAAGCGCTGGTTGTTCACCGACATTCCGGGCAGTACCCAGATCAGGGCATGAGTGGAAATATTGCCTAAAATCCGATCCAGCAGCCCTTCCAGCACCTGCTGAATTTCTTCGGTCGCGGCCGCGCCCGGTCCGGTCAGATGCAGACTGGATAAGGCCAGAAGGTGTCGATTGGTGGTACGGACTTCCTCCTCATAAATGACCAGCAGCATGCATAAGAACAGCAATGTGCTGGTGGGCAGCACTAGACCCAGTTCCGGCCCCAGGCCGGCCAGAAAAGGCCGCATGCCGGCCACGCTGACGACTCCCCAGAACGCGGTTGCCACAGCTAAAAAACTCTGGCTCCATGAAGGCCGCGAATCCCTCCGTCCAGCTAATAAAAAACTTCCGCTGACCAAGGCAAAAGCCAGCAAGTGGGGAGTCGCTGGACCAGACCAAAGGCTTGCCGACGAGCCCCAGTGGCGAGCCAGTATGCTCCACCCCAAGCCGCCCATCCCTAGCCATAAGGGCGGCCATCCATCGGGCTTGCCGCGAA
>JAKATS010000169.1 GCA_021818645.1 Acidobacteriota bacterium
TGAGCCATTCATGGCCGGGGTCGAGCAGCACCCACTGCGGCCGGTGCGTCCGGGCGAGCAGAAATTTTTGGTTTCGTTTCGCCAGTTGCAGCCGCACCTCGGTTTCTTTCCCGCCGCTCCAGATGCCCACCGCCATCGCGCCGGTGTAGGCGCGGGGGGAATGTTGCTTTTGCCGCAGTCTGATTTCCAGCCTGCGGCGCTTCCCGTTCCAGCGCCAGCTTCCCTGAAAATCCGGATAGCCCGCGCTATAAAGCCACTGCTGGAAAAACGGCCGCAGGTTGCGGTGCGTGGCTTGCTCCACCACCCGTTCGAAATCGCGGGTGTCGGGCGAGCGGTAGCGATAGCGCGTTAAATACGCATGAATCGCCCGCCAGAACTGCCGCGCGCCCAGTTGATAACGCAGTTGCCGCAGCACCCAGGAGCCTTCGTTATAGGTCACCGGATCGAACATGCCCCAGGGGCTGGTATAACGGTCGTCCACGATCGGCCGGCGAACCTGGCGTTCATAGGCGAAAAGCTGCTGCGCCTCGCCATGCCGGTCCAGCACGGCCCGGTCTTTGCCGTTGGCATGCTGGTCCCAGACATACATCATGAAATTGGCAAAACCCTCATTCAGCCAGAGATCGGACCAGTTGCGGCAGGTCGCCAGATCGCCGAACCACTGGTGCGCCAGCTCGTGCGAAATCTCGATATCCCCGCTTCGCGCCTGCGCGCGCAGATTGGCCGGGTCGGCGTTTTGCGGATAGTTGCCGGGAAATTCCGTGGCGCTGGCGTTTTCCAGCCCGGAAAAAAAACCCGGGTTTTCCACCTGCGCGTATTTTGCCCAGGGATAGGGCACGCCGGTCAGGCGCTCAAAATAGGCCATCATGCGCGGCGTACGGCCGTATTGCGCCTGCGCATCGGCCGCGGTTTCATCCGGCCGCACGTCATAAAACAACGGCACTCCGCCGGGACCGGCGGCCTTCGCCTGTGTCCAGCGCCCCAGGTAAAAGGTGATCAGGTAGGGCGCGATCGGCTGCGCCTGCCGCCAGTGAAACTCGCGCCAGCCATCGGGCAGGCTGCGGACTGCCATCAACTCGCCATTCGCAATGGCGGTCAGCCCGGGCGGCGCCTCCAGATAAAAATCCACGCTTAATTTGGCGTCGGGGTGATCGTAAATGGGCAGCCAGCGCCGGTTGCAGTCCGGCTCACCCGAAACCCACAAGTTCGTTATGCGTCCGGGATGGCGCAGTTCCCCCGGATAAAAAATCATGCAGCCATCGGGCCGGGCTTCATAACGGATCTGCAGCGAAATCTTTTCGCCTGCCCGCGCCGCCTGCGCCAGCCGGATCTGCAGATGCCGCTGGCGCTGGCGATAAGACAGCGCCGCCGGCCCTGCCGGCGTGGCCTGCGTGATGGCCTGAACGACCGGGCCGCGGGCGTCCAGGCGCAGTTGGCGCCAGCCTGCCTGGCGGGCGGCGATGGTCAGGGTTTCCCGGGCCGTGATCGTGCGGGTGGTGAAATTCGGCCGCACCCGCAAGGTTAAATGCCGCAGGCGGTAATTCCGCTGGGGTACGGGATGAGCGGGCGCATGGCGTGAAAAATAAACGGATTGCCCCGCGGCCGCAATGGCTAGAAAAACGCAGGCCGGCCCCGGCCACCTGCGCCAGGCCCTGGGCAGCCAAAACGGTAAGGCATACTGCATTCCGCCACTATAACGTGGCGGACAGTGGTCTTGCCTCTGGGCCGGCGGGGATGCGTTTGTGAAATTCCAGGCCCACCATGCTGCACTGGCCAAAATCAATTACCCGCGCCACCCGGGCCCGCAATCCGGGCGCGGCCAGCAGCCTGAGTTCCGACTCGCCGGCCAGTTCGCGCCTGGGAATTTCCAGATGCAGCGATTCACAATCGGGCAACGGCTCCCGTACCACCACCAGGATGCCGCCGCGGCTGATATCCAGCGTGCTGGCCTCGCGGTTGAACGCCGCGCCGGCCCGGTCCACACCATGTAATCGAATGGGTATCGCCCTGGGTTGGCGCGGCCAGCGCCGGCGATCGCCAATGTCCGTTCTGGAAGCAAGAACCGCCATGATCGGTGCGCCTGGCCTGCGAGTCAGGCTTCCCGCTTACTTTAGCTCGGCTGGATTGCCGGGAAGAACATGGATTCCACGGCGTCCCGTTACTCTCAGGGTTCCATGGCAAGTCCCGCCGCGCGGCGCGGCTTGCTCAGCTTGATCTTTTTTCTTCCGCGGCTTCTGCTTCCACCGCCGCCAGTTCCCGCTCCAGGCTGCGCTGGCGTGACGCCAGGGTCAGGACATAAATTCCCAGCGCCAGCCAGGCCACTGCGAAGGCCGCCACTACACTGATCATTCGTTCTTCCTCCTTTACGCCGCGCGCAGCGCAACCGTGCGCCGCAATTCATCCAGCCGCTGCCGCTGCCGCGCCTGCCGGTAGCGAAGCCGCATCAGCACCACCATCCAGATCAGAAAGGTTGCCCACCCCGCCCAGAAGGCCACCCACATCGCCGGCGCCATGCCGCTGTTGGATCCGCCCAAAATCACCGGCTGCGGATGCTGGGTGCGCCACCAGCGGATCGCCATGTAGTCAATCGGCGTGTCAAAAAAGAAAAACACCGCCAGCGCGGCTGCCAGCCGCGGCTGCAGCTCGCCCGCCGGAGTCAAATGCCGCAGCAGCAGATAGCTGGCGTACATGACCCACAGCACCAGCGTCAGCGTCAGCCGTGCATCCCACGTCCACCAGATGCCCCACACCGGCTTGGCCCAGATGGGTCCGGTAATGAGATTGATGCTGAGAAACGCCACGCCCACCTCGGCCGAGGCCACCGCCCAGGCATCGGCCCGCGGCGAACGCCGGAATAAATAGATCGCGCTGGCGATGAAGTTGATAAAAAAGGCCAGAAACCCCGTAAACGCCCCCGGCACATGCACATAAAATATGCGCTGATAAATACCCATGGTGCGTTCCGTGGGCGCGATCAGCCAGGCCTCGGCCAGCGCCCAGACCATAAAAAGCATGCCCGCGCCGATCCACCAGCCCAGTTTTCCCGGACCGCGTTTCGCGCCCGTTGCTGCTTTAGTTTCCGCCGTCTTTTTCTGCTCCTTCATGGTATCCGTCGTCATTGGTTTATTAAGTCCGCACGAGCGAATTCCAACACCGCTCTGCGCCGCTGATCCCTTCGCCCATGTTGTTCATCCCTGTGCAAATGTTGCCGGTTTTTCCCCCTGCTGAAGCGAAGGGAGAAGCAGGCAGAGCTAGGCGGAATTCGCGAGTCGGCCGGAGCATACTCCGTGGTATGTGAGGCCGCACGAGCGAATTCCAACACCGCTCTGCGCCGCTGATCCCTTCGCCCGCGTTGTTCATCCCTGTGCAAATGTTGCCGGTTTTTCCCCCTGCTGAA
>JAKATS010000251.1 GCA_021818645.1 Acidobacteriota bacterium
CATTATGTGGAAACGGCCGTTTATGGGGACGGCCGCTGACGATGATTCCCGTGCAAGCACCTGTTTTCAGCATCATTACTTCGCTGATTTTTATTTCGGGTCTGGCGGTCTTGGTGTTTGGTGCCGCCATTTACGCCTATTCGCATCTGCTGGCCGCGCAGGCGGATGATATCGCCAAACTGCAGCGTGAAGGTGTGCTCTCGGGCGATCCGGTGAGGGACTATGAGGCGATCACCTTTCTGCTCGAGAGCATCGCTCCGGCCGTCTCTATGCGCACCGAATATTGGGTTATCAGTTATAGCTGGATTGTACGGGTGCTCAGCATGCTGGGCGCGCGCGACTGGACGCGCATCCAGATGCAGCGGCTGATCGGGCATCAGGCATTGCGCTATAAAAATGCGCTGGCCACGCTGAATTCCTACCGCACTTTCTAGTTTTCTCGTACTCATCATCCCCCCTGCCACTTCGCGTATACTCCAAAAATGCGGCGCATCATTCCCGGCCTCTTGCTGCTGGTGCTGGCCTTGGGCTGCGCCTGGCTGGGCCTGCGCACATGGCTGGCGGCGCGTGCCGTGGCGCGGCAGGATTACGCTCTGGCCGTGCATTACCGCCCCGATATTCCCCGCTATCAGCTCCTGCTGGGCAGCAAACTGCTGATGACGCGCCCGCCGGAGGCGCTGAAGTCATTTCACAAGGCGATTCAGCTCAACCCCTACAGTGAAGCCGCGCGGTTTCAATATGCTCTGGGTTATCTCGGCAGCGGCAACTACCGCCAGGCCATCATCGCGGCCCGCCGGGGCATCCGCGCCGTGCCCAACAGCTTTGAGTTGCACTGGCTGCTGGCCAATCTGGATCTGGCCCATGGCGATAATCGCGATTTCTGGCATGAATTTCCCCTGGTCAGCCATCTGGCGCGGCCGCAGTATTTTGGCGCGCTGATTGTCCGCGCCAGCACCGCCCCCGGTGGCAGCTTCCTGCGCATTTGGCGGGACCTGCCGGATAATCTTCCCGCCACGCTGGCCTTTGACTCGACCCTGGAAAATACGCTGGTCCAGACTCGGCAAGCCGCGCTGCAGCGCATCCCCGGCCCGGCCGGCAATGCGCATGCCCGGCTGCTGGCTTCCCAGTTGCAGGATCAGAACTCTGCCCTGACGCTTGGCGTCAATCGGCTGCTGCGGCTGGCCCGTCTCCGCACCCCTGCGGATACGGCGCAAATCATCGCCGTCAGCACGCAGATCATTGTGCGGGAAATTCATTACCGCCCGTCTTTGGCTTTGGCGCTGTGGAATGTGGGCAGCCGCGAGGGCCTTTATCCCGGGCCGCTGAAGCATACCCGGGGCGAACTGGTGACCGCGGATCAGTTTCCCGCCGGTTCGCTGCAGGCTGTGATCAGCAATGCGTCCGACTGGCTCGGCTGGTTTCCGATGGGCAATGCCTACACTGCGGAACATATCGTGGCTTTGCGCCAGGGCACCGCGCTGGCCATCCAACTGCACGGCCCTCAAGGCGGCACGCTCAATCTGCTGCGCCAATGGCTGACCATCGCGCCTTTTCAGGCATTGAACCTTTCGATCACCGCTCGTTGCCGGCATCCGGGCGCATGCGCGGGTTTGCATTTACGGCTGTTCGATACCCGGGGGCACAAGCTCTTCTCACTGCCGGTGAAACTCAGCCCGACGTGGCAAACCAGCCAGGGAATTTATCGCAATTCCGCTGTCATCGCGGCGGCGGCCGGAATCAATGCCGCTCGCCGGCGCATCAGCTCCCTGACCGCGCTGCATCTGGTCTTGTACTATCGCCGGCCGCTGGGGCAGACGCCATTAGTGAATACAATATTGATCCGGAAAATTTCCGTCCGTGCGGTCACTGACTCTGGTTCTGGGGGAGTTCATCACTAATGGCCACGCCCGCCTCGGCGCCGCTGCGTCCAACCCCGCCCGCGAAACCCTCCTCCGGCGCAGCGGCCAAAACACGAAAACGGCGCCGCAAATCCCGATTCCTCAAGCGCCGCTGGTTCGGCTGGATGCGGCTCCTCGTCTCCCGCCGGGCCCTGCTGGTTTATACGCTGCTGGGCGCCACCGTGGCCGTTTTTGGCATGGGAGGCGTTTTTCCCAGCGTCTATTTTCCGGCGTATGGCCTGATTGAGCTGGCTCTGGTGATCGGGGGAATTCGTGTTCTGGCCGGCAGAATCCCGTATCGTTTTGACCTGCTGCATGTAGGGCTGATTGCGGTCTGGTGCTACGGGCTGGGAGAGTGGTATTTCAGAATCTCGCCCGTCGCCCGGCTGGGCCTCACTTCCCTCATGCATGGCGGCGTCGCGGTCGCCACCTTTTTTATTTTTTCCCAGCTTTATCAGCGGGAGCAGGATCAGGGCTGGATCGGAAGCTGGATTTCTCTGCTCGTGCTGGCGCTGGCGGCCCTGGGCCTGGCCCAGTGGGAAACCGCGCCGCATTTGATTTACTGGCATTTTTCCTATCCCTACGCCCACTCCTTCGGTCCTTTTGTGGACCGCGATGAATTTGCCGCCTGCATGGAACTGTTATTGCCGGTCAGCTTCTGGCAGGTATTGCGCCAGCGCGATCGGCCCGATCGCATGCTGCTGTGGGGCATTGCCCCGCTGGCGGGTTTTATCGCCGTCGTGGTATCGCGCAGTCTGGCGGGCACGCTGGTGGTGGTCTGCGAAGGCGCTCTGGGTCTGGGACTGGGCTGGTATCTGCAGACGCGGCGGACCCGCAAGCCGCGGTCCGATGCCGCGAAAGCCGCCGAAGTTTCGCGCAGCCAGCGTCGGCAGGCGCGCAATCAACGGATCATGCTCTGGGGTCTGGGAGGCTTGGCGCTGGCGGCTTTTACCCTCTATTTCACCGGTCTGGGCAATGTTGGCGCGCGCATGCTCCACCTGGGTACGGATATTTCCGGCCATGACCGGTTGCTGCTGGACAAGATCACGCTGCGGTTGTGGTGGCAGCGGCCCTGGCTGGGCTGGGGTCTGGGGACCTGGCGGCGGGCTTATTTCAATCTGCTGCCGGCGCGCACTTATTCGTATTTCCTTTACGCCCATAATGACTGGCTGCAGCTTCTGGCCGAAATGGGGGTGGTGGGGCTGGCCAGTCTGTTGATCCTGGGCGGCTGGGGTTATATGCGCTTGTGGCGGACTCGTAAATGGCCTCGCTCGCAGCGCAATCATCTGGGCTGGGCGGCGGGCCTGGGCTGCGCCGGAATTTTATTGCATTCAACTGTAGATTTTCCTCTCCATATGCCGGCGAACCTGCTCCTGTTTGCTATCTTCATGTCCGTAATGTCGCATCCAGGCACTATTGACCGGGATGATTCCATTTAAAAACTCATAAAGTATTGTGGTTGCAATCAGTTGAGCAATCATGAAACCATGAGAAGAA
>JAKATS010000182.1 GCA_021818645.1 Acidobacteriota bacterium
AGCTGGCAGGATCTGGGATCCACAGCAATACCGGAAATGGAATAACCCATGCCCAGCCCAGTACCCGAATTCAACTGGAACGCCCCGGAGTTACGGGCTCTGATCCGGCACGCCTTGGAAGAGGACCATGCCGGGGATGATCGCACCACGGATGCAATATTTCCGGCCGTTCCATGCCCGGCGCAGGGATGGCTCCTGGCCCGGCAGGAGGCTTGCGTATGCGGGTTGCCTCTGGTTGCCCGGGTGCTGGAAGAATGGATGGCCATGCGGAACGTGAACGGGCCAGCGGCCGCAATCTCGATTCACTTACGCGCCCGCGAAGGCGATTGGGCGCACGCCGATCAATGCGTGCTGGAAATTGCCGCCGATATCCGCGCCCTGCTGGCCTGCGAACGCACATTGCTGAACTTTGTCCAGCACCTGAGCGGCATCGCGACACTGACCCATCGGTATTTGGAACAGCTGAAGGGTACGCGCGCCCGTCTGCTCGATACCCGCAAAACCCTTCCCGGGCTGCGGACGCTGGAAAAATATGCGGTTGCCTGCGGCGGCGGCCATAACCACCGGCCGCATCTGGCCGGCGGAATTTTGATTAAAAACAATCATCTGGCGCTGCTGGCCGGAATGGAAACTGAACCCGAACCGAACGCCGTGGCTCTGGCCCTGGCGCGGGCTGGCACCCAGGTTGGCCTGGGGGTGGAGATCGAAGTCCGATCGGAACAGGAATTGGAGCAGGCATTGGCGGCCGGCGCGGATTGGATTCTGCTCGACAATTTTTCTCCCGCCCAGGTCGGGGCGGCGGTGCGCCGGGTGGAAGGCCGCGCCCGGCTTGAGGTATCCGGCGGCATCCGGCTGGAAACCATTCACGAGTACGCGCAGACCGGCGTGGACGCCATCAGTGCCGGCGCGCTGACCCATTCCGCACCGGCCGCTGACTTCAGCCTGCGCATCAGCGCGGAGCCGGACCATCAAGGCCGAACGCTGGAACGGCGAAGCAAGAAAAGCGGCGCCTCCACCTGACCGTAGTTTGAAAATGGCTGAGCACAAGCATTCCGGCAGGCAGACGTTCACGCTGGAAGCGGAGAAATTGTTAATATAAAACAGAGCCGGTCCTCGGCAGCCCATGGCCACTGTACTATCCCCCGCCGCGTCACCGCACCCTGGAACCATGCCCACGCCTGCAGTTTCCGCTGCCTGCGCCACGCTCGATAATTATCTGCTCTATCCTGACCATACCCTGGCCGGCCGCATCACGCAGGCGCGGGAACAACTGGGCCGTGAAGTGGTCATTCTGGGCCATCATTACCAGCGCGATGAAGTTGTGTGTTTTGCCGATTTCCGCGGCGATTCGCTGCAGCTTTCGCGCCAGGCGGCGGTCAGCCAGGCCGGCCATATTGTTTTTTGCGGCGTGCACTTTATGGCCGAGAGCGCGGATCTGCTGCGCCAGCCTCATCAAAAAGTCCTGCTGCCCGATTTGCAGGCCGGCTGTTCCATGGCCGATATGGCCTCGCTCGATCAGGTGGAACAGACCTGGGAAGAACTGGAGCGGCTGCAACTTGCCCGGGAAGTGATGCCGGTGACCTATGTGAATTCCACCGCGGCGATCAAGGCTTTCTGCGGGCGTCACGGCGGCCTGACCTGCACATCGGCCAATGCCCGCCAGGTGCTGAGCTGGGCCTGGGCGCGCAAGCCGAAGATTCTGTTTTTGCCTGATCAGCATCTGGGCCGTAATACCGCATATGAGCTGGGAGTGCCGCTCGAAGAGATGTTGATATGGAATCCGCAGCAGGCCTATGGCGGCAACTCCTGGGAGCGGTTGCGGCAGACGCGCATCTGGCTCTGGCAGGGGCATTGTTCCGTGCATGCCCGCTTCCATCCCCGGCACGTGAAGCAGGTGCGGGCTAATTATCCCGGGGTCAAGGTGCTGGTGCATCCGGAATGTCCATTTGAAGTGGTGCAACAGGCCGACCTGAGTGGCTCGACCGATTTTATTATTCGCCAGATCACGCAGGCGCCGGAGGGCAGCATCTGGGCGGTCGGCACCGAGGTGCATCTGGTGCACCGGCTGGCGCGGGAAAACCCACACTGTACAGTGCTGCATCTCGATGCCGCCGGCTGCCCCTGGTGCAGCACCATGTTCCGCATTACGCCGGCCCACCTCTGCTGGACGCTGGAGCAACTGCTGGCGGGCCAGGCGGTAAACGTGATTACGGTGCCGGAAGCAATCCGCGCCGAGGCCCGGCTCGCGCTGGACCGCATGCTCCAACTTTCCGCGTAATCTCCTATGTTTCCCTTCGTGATTGCGGGCGGCGGGATCGCCGGGCTGCGGGCGGCGCTGGAGTTGGCCGAGCATGCGCCAGTGATCGTGCTGGCCAAGTCCGGGCTGGAGGATTCCGCCACCCGGCAGGCGCAGGGCGGCATCGCCGTGGCCTGGGGCGATGACGATACACTCGAACTGCACGAGCAGGATACGCTGGCAGCGGGAGCGGGATTGTGCGATCCGGGTGCCGTCCGCGTGCTGGTTTCCGAAGGCCCGGCGCGGGTGCGCGAACTGGTGGCCTGGGGCGCGCAATTCGACCGTCAGCCGTTGACCCATTCGCTGGCCCGGGGACGGGAAGCGGCGCACTCCCGGGCCCGTATTCTGCATGCCCAGGGTGACGCCACCGGACGCGAGATCGCCCGCGTGCTCGAAACCCGCGCCCGCGCCCACGCCAATATCCGCATTCTTGCCCCGGCCGGTCTGACCCGTATCTGGCTCGGACCGCGGCCGCAGCAATGGGGCTGCCTGGGCATCATCTGGCGCGATGGCGCAGGCCGGGAGCATGCGCAACCGGCGCGTGCGGTGCTGCTGGCCACCGGCGGCCTGGGCCAGTTGTTCGCCGCTACCACCAACCCCGCCATGGCGACCGGCGATGGTCCCGTGCTGGCCCATGCGGCCGGGGCCGCTCTTGCCGATCTCGAGTTCGTGCAGTTTCATCCCACCGTGCTGGCGCTGCCCGGCGCTCCGCCATTTTTACTCTCCGAGGCCTTGCGGGGCGAAGGTGCGCAGCTGGTGAACCGGGCGGGGCAACGGTTTCTCGAAGGCATTCCCGGCGGCGAATTGGCGGCGCGGGACGTGGTCGCGCGCGCCATTGCGCAGGAATTGGCGTGCAGCGGCGAAGCCGCGGTCTATCTGGATTTAACCCATTTATCGCGCACCTTTCTGGCGCGGCGTTTCCCGGCCATCTATGCCGCCTGCCAGGGCTGGGGACTGGCGCTCGAGCGGGACCGGATTCCGGTGCGCCCGGCCGCGCATTACGCCATGGGCGGCATCCGCACCGATTGGAATGGGCAAACGAACGTGGTGGGACTGTACGCCGCCGGCGAAGCCGCCTGTAGCGGTGTTCACGGGGC
>JAKATS010000178.1 GCA_021818645.1 Acidobacteriota bacterium
CATCGCGGGTCAGAACCTTGCCTTCGCGATAAACTTCCAACAACGCGGCATGCAGGCGATCGGCGGCAGCCGATTGGCCGATGTGGCGCAGCAGCATTTCGCCCGCCAGCAGGACGGCGGTGGGGTTGGCCTGATCCTTGCCGGCGATATCGGGAGCGGTGCCATGCACGGCTTCAAAAAGCGCATGGGTTTCGCCCAGGTTCGCGCCCGCAACCAGACCGAGCCCACCCACCAGTCCGGCGCACAGATCGCTGACGATATCGCCGTACAGGTTTTCCAATAACAGCACGTCAAACTGGGCGGGATTCAGCACCAGCTGCATGCAGGCGTTATCCACGATGATTTCGCGGTAACCGAGCTCGGGGTGTTTTTCCGCCACCGCGCGGGCGCAGCGCAGAAACAGCCCATCGGTCAATTTCATGATATTGGCCTTATGCACCGAGGCGATCTGCTGGCGTTTTTGCGCACGCGCGTAGCGAAAGGCGAATTCGGCGATGCGGGTACATGCTTTTTCCGTGGCGATCTTCAGGCTTTCGACCACTCCGGGAACGATTTCATGCTCGATGCCGCTGTACAGGCCCTCGGTATTTTCCCGCACGATGATCAGGTCCACTCCGGAAAATCGGCTTTTGACTCCGGGCAGGTTCGAGACCGGGCGCAGGTTGGCGTAAAGCTCAAAGTGCTTGCGCAGCGCGACGTTCAAGCTGGCATGGCCGGTGCCGATGGGCGTCGCCAGCGGACCTTTCAGGCATAGCCTGGTGCGTTCAAAACTTTCCCTGATGGCGGGCAACAGTTCTTCCGGAGAGGCGGAAGAGCCGGCGGGAACCGCATCCCATGCCAGACCTGCCTGCAGGGCATCGAGCACCAGCACCGCCGCATCCACCACCTCGGGACCGATTCCATCGCCGCGAATCAGGGTAATGACAGGCATAAGTTCCAGTATAGGTGGCGGGGAATATTTTCGATGAACGAAAGAATGGATTTACGCGGCTTTGCGGCGGGAAGAGCGGGTGGATTTTTTGCCAGCCGGCGGCGCCGGTTTGGTTTTGCCCTGCTGGGGACCGATCTCCGCGGCGGGCGGTTTGGAGGCTTCCAGACTGCGCTTGAGCGCCTGCATAATATCCACAACCGGGGCCAGGCGCGGCGCGCCAGCCAGCAGCGGAGGTGCTTGATGCTCGCGCCGGGCCTCAATCAGGGCTTCCAGATTGGCGCGATAGCGGTCGTGGAATTTTTCCGGCTGAAACGGGCCCAGCAGGCCGGCGATCAACTGCCGCGCCAAATCCATTTCCGCAGCCGGGGGCTCGGCCGGGGGCGCGGTCGAGACCGAGCCGAATTTTCCGGCCAGATGCAGTTCATCGGCGTAAAAAAGCATGTGCAGCAGCAGACCGTGACGGGGCGAACCGTCGCCGGCTTCCGAATACGGTGGGGTGATCTCGGCCGGCCGCACCAGCGCCAGGGATTCGCGCTGATGCATGGCGAACTGGGCCAGCGCAACGGTCTGGCTTTGCTGCATAGCGCGTAGCAGCAGGGCATGCGCCCGCAGGCCGGCCGGCTCGGGCACCAGATAATAGCTGGTCTCAAACCAGGCCGGATCCACTGCCGCGGCCGCGCAGAACTGGACGATTTTCAGATGCTTTTGCGTGGGCGGCGCAGCGGCGCGAATCTCGGCGTCGGTCAGGATCAGATAGCTGCCCTTGGCATACGCATAGCCCCGCACGCGATGCTCGCTGGGCACCAACTGGTTGTCCGCCGGGCAGATCATCTGCTGCCTGAGCCGCTGCTGATCCTGATCGTGCAGCCAGTGGAAACTGACGCGCCGGCCGCGCGCTCCAGTATGGAGACGGACGGGAAGCGTTACCAGGCCGAAGCTTAAGAATCCTGACCAGACCCTAGCCATAACCATGTTGGATGCTTCCGCGCCGCAACCCGGGGGTTGCCAGCGCATGCGGATTAAGGGATATTGAATACGCACATACCCACATGCGCGCGGACTGCTTATGGCAAAAAAATTCAAAGATCTTACGGAACCGGAAATTCTGGCTCTGGCCATCTCCCTGGAAGAAGAAGACGGCCGCATTTATGGCGAATTCGCCGACGGACTGCGCCAGGATTTTCCCGCCACGGCGGAAATTTTCACCGCCATGCAGGCGGAAGAAAACGGCCACCGCCAGGCGCTGATTGACACCTTCCGCGTCCGCTTTGGCGAACATATTCCGCTCATCCGCCGTCAGGATGTGGCAGGCTTTGTCGAGCGCCGCCCGGTCTGGCTGCTGCGTCCGCTGGGCGTGAACGTGGTGCGCCGGCAGGCGGAGATCATGGAACTGGAAACCCGGCAGTTTTATGAACGGGCGCTGAGCCGGGTTACGGACGCCTCGGTGCGCAGGCTGCTGGGCGATCTGGCCGAAGTCGAGCGCCAGCATTCGGAAAAAGCCGCATCGCTGGAGGCATCCCTGCTGCCGCAGGGAGTCAAACAGCAGGAAGAGACCGCCCGCCGCCGGCTGTTTGTGCTGCAG
Organism: Acidobacteriota bacterium; assembly: GCA_021818645.1. GTDB lineage: Bacteria > Acidobacteriota > Terriglobia > Terriglobales > SCQP01 > JAKAZV01. The sequence goes on from JAKATS010000178.1 coordinate 2,514, forward strand.
ATCGTGCAGCCGGGTCTGGCGGGGCTGATGGATGGCTCGGTTTCCACCCTGGCGCCGATATTTGCCGCGGCTTTTGCCACCCATGTCAGCCAGGTGGCATTTCTCGTCGGCCTGGCGGCTTCGATCGGCGCCGGCATATCCATGGGCTTTGCCGAAGCGCTTTCCGACGACGGCTCCATGACCGGACGCGGCCATCCCTGGGTGCGCGGGCTGGTCTGCGGATTGATGACCACCGCCGGCGGCATCGGCCATACACTTCCGTTCTTAATTTCCAATTTCCATTTTGCGGTCACGGTGGCCGCGATCGTGGTGTTGTGCGAACTGGGCCTGATCAGCCAGATTCGCCATCGCTACATGGACACGCCATTTCTGGCGGCGGCGTTTCAGGTGGTGGTGGGCGGATTATTGGTGTTTGCGACCGGCATTTTGATTGGCTACGCGTGATTTGACCGGTGAGTTGATCCGCGCCGGAAAGCGGAAGCCGGGGCGGATTTCGGTATGGCGAATATAGCCGCCGGTTTCGGCGGTCCAGTACATGATGCCGCTCACCCCCAGCGCCAGCAGCAATAACACCACGGCTGGGCCGCGGGGCAGGCGCCCGAGCCGACGCGCATGAATTCCATACCAGGCCAGCAGCGCCGCCGCGGCCAGGATTAAGACTCCCGTCAGAGCATAACCGGCGGCATTGGCATGGGCATGAATCAGGGCCGGGGCAACTCCCAGCCGGCGCATATAGCCGGCGGCGGATTCACCGGTAAGATACACAGGTATCGCCGCCAGGCCCGCAAATATCCATAACGCCAGCCCGGCTTTCTGAAATTCCTGGGTCGGCCGGAACCAGCCCCAAAGGTAGAAGCCCAGTCCCAGCGGCACG
>JAKATS010000254.1 GCA_021818645.1 Acidobacteriota bacterium
CCAGCCGCGCCGGCGCATCAATCAATAAGCTATGGTCGTGCCGGCAGCCGGGCAGGGCATACTTCGCCGTAATTTTCAGGGTGCGCGGGTCCAGGGCCTTGAGCCGGTTCTGGGTCTGCACGTCCACCAGCATGAGGCCGCTGCCGGAATCGTACTGCGTGTTGCCCGCCTGCCCGCCCAAAGGGATGGCCGCGATGCGCCGTTCGCTGCGGGTGTCAATCACCGTATCGGTGCCGCCCGCTTCATCGGAGACAAACAGCCGCTGCAGCCTGGGGTCATACGCCAGCCCGTCGGGATAATCGCCGCCGGGAATTCGGGCCGTGATCTGCAGCGTGCGCTCGTCAATCGCGTCAATTTCATTTTTACCCGTCGCCGAGGCATACACCCTGCCCAGTTGCGGCACCGCCAGTACGCCGTGCACATGGGCAACCCCATGAATCACGCCGGCAAGCGTTTGCGTGCGGGTATTGAACGCCAGCACTTCACTGTCGCCGAGGTGGGCAATGAACAGCAGCCCGGTGCGCGGGTCGTAACTTTCGTAGTCGAAGCGGGTGGTGCGGCCGGGTAAAGGAATGTTGCGGATCAGCCGCAAAGGCAGGCTGGGGCGCGGCGGCGTTTTGAATCCCGGGGCCAGCCCCGCGGCGGCCGGCAGGAGAAATATAAATTGCAGAACGATTCGCTTGCAGGGCGGCATAGATGGCAAACCCCAGGCTTGATCCAACCGTGCTTATTTGCCGGCCCTCTCCAGCAATACTACCGCTCCCCGGCTTTGCGTTCGGGCCACCGCCAGCGTGCCATTGGGCAGCCAGCAGTAATGGACGATTTGCTGATGAGTAAAATGCGTCAGGGCTTGATCGGCGCCCTGCCAGGGATGCTTCCAGATATTATCAGCTCCGTTTCGGGTGCGTACATACGAAAGGCCCTGGCCGCCCGGCATCCACTGCATCTGGGCATGAATGGGCTCGCGTATAAACTGGCGAGGATGCGCCAGCGGGAATATGATCGCGATGGGTTTTCTGATCCGGGAATTATGAGTTTCCATCAATACGCGCCGGCTGTGAGGCGAAAGTGATGGCGAGAAAAGTCCGCCCGCGAAATAAGGTGATAATTCCCGCGCCGGACCGCCATTGAGTGGCTGCATCATCAGCCTTTGTATATGTCGCGGCCCGGAAACTGTAATGTAGGTCAGCGCTTTGCCATCCGGTGAAAAGTTAATATCGCTGGATCCGTCGGATGAGAAAATGCGGGCCTGATGTCCATGAATATTGGCGATTATGATTTGCAGTTTGTTATGGCTGCCGATACGTTCGTAAGCCAGGGTGGTTCCATCCGGGCTGATTTTGGGACTCATGATGAGGCTTGGGCCGACGATCCGGCGCGGCGCGCTTTGGCCGAATGCGGTCTCATAAATGGAAGTAGTCTGATTATTATCGACCGCGGCATAGACGACTCGGCCGCCGGACCGCAGTGAAATGCCGAACATGCCTTGATCATTGTTGGCCGGGGCAAGCAGAAGGCGCATGGGTTGGCCGGGTAATTGCTCCCAGATCGAGGCCAGCACCCTGGTATTCACGGTAGCCAGAGTCTGTCCGTTGGCTGACAGGCTGAGAGTTTTGAATCTGTCCAGGCCGTTGGTAATGCTGTTGATGGCGCTCTGCGGGAACGAGACTAACCAGATGCGGTTGGAAACCGAGTAGGTTTTTTGGGCAATGGTCAAAAGTCCCTGATCATGCGGCAGCCAGGCCAGGCCATTGATGGAAACAAATTTGGGTTTGAGTAATTTCCCCTTTCCAGTCGCGGTGTTCAAAACGGCGATGTGTACAAGAGTGCCACCTTTTTGAAAAGTAGTGGCGGCAAGCGCGATCCAGTTCCCGTCCGGGGACCAGGCGGGAGAATCGAGAGATGGACTCGCGCTGCATAAAAAACTTGCGCCGGGGGAGAAGGAAGCGGCGGATGTCAGCCGATGCGGTTGGGAACCATCCGCGCCGGCCAGCATGAGATCGAAAGTATTACTGGATGCGTCGCAATGGATATATGCGATCCGGTGCCCATGCGGCGAATATGCAGGCGCGCTCTGGATATTTTTCAGCAGCCGGCTGGGCACGCCGCCCAGCACCGGCACTTGCATCAGTGAATTGTGGACCGGGTCGCCGGCCACATAATCCAGAAAACCGCTGTCGGGTGTAAAAGTCAGGCCGGAATATTGCATCTGCCCGCTCGGCTGCGGCGCCACGATCTGGGTGCCGCTGGCGGCTTTGACCTGCCGCAGCCAGAGGCTTTGGCCGTGGATTCCGCGATGCACATAAGCGATGTAATTTCCGTCGGGTGAAATGGCGGCCGGGGCGACCACTTTGCCGGAGCTGGTTAATTGCGATATCTGCGCATTGCGCCAGCTTTGGATGGTCTGGTTCCATGCCTGCCGGTGCTGTTCCCGGACATGCTGGGCATACCACCAGTAGCCGAGCAGGATCAATACGATGCAGCCCGCGCCCATGGCCCAGCCCATGGCCCGGCGATGCCGGACCAGTAATGCCGAAAGTATCTGGCTGTCAGATACTGGCGTGGTTGGTTGACCGTGCAGAGAGGGGAATGACGCGCTCAAAGCCGGATTGGGCGTGAACTGTCTGGTATGCGGCGCGGATCCCGGGCCGCTGGAAGCGGCTTCCGCCATGCCCGCGTTGGCGAATGCGGCGCCCGTCTGCGCGGGCAGCTGAGCCGCTCGGCTGGAACCCAGGTCCCGGAATAGCCGCTTGAGTTCCGAACGCAGATCGCCGGCGGTCTGGTAGCGCAGATCGGCATCTTTTTCCAGGCAGCGTAAAATGACGCGGTCCAGCTCGGCCGGCATTTCGGGGCGAATTTGCGAGGGCTTTTCCGGATGAAATGAAAGAATTTTATGAAAGGTCTCGGCGGTGCTGCGGGTCTGAAAACAGGCTTGTCCGGTCGCCGCTTCATAGAGCACGACGCCGAGGGAAAATATGTCGCTGCGTGCGTCAAGTTCTTCACTGCGCGCCTGTTCCGGCGACATATACGCCACGGTGCCCAGAGTCGAGCCCGGCGAGGTTAATTGCGGCGCAGGCAGGCTGCGGGTTTCCGCATCCAGAATGTCTTCCAGCGACTGCGGGGATTCCAGCCGCGCCAGGCCGAAGTCGAGAATCTTGGCCTGATTGTGCCGGGTGATGAACAGGTTGGCCGGTTTGAGGTCGCGGTGAATAATGCCGCGGCGATGCGCCGCGTCCAACCCATCGGTGATTTGCATCGCCCATTCCAGCAGTTGTTCGGGCCGGGGCGGGTGCAGATGTACCTGATCCCGCAGCGTATGGCCCTCCAGCAGTTCCATCACCAGGTAAGGC
>JAKATS010000213.1 GCA_021818645.1 Acidobacteriota bacterium
AAAGCTTTATGTGGACCTGCGACTTCACCGAGGGCTATATCAAGATCAACGCCAGCTACCGCACGTAGGGGAAGATGCGAAGCGAAAAGGTTCGACAAGCTGTGTTAGTTTTCAATAAAAATAAGAGTCCCCAGTCCCAGGTCGCAGGTCTGCCAGCCGCACTCAACTGCATAGGAGGGTAGGCTATGGCGCCATCGAGAGCCAGAGCAACCATTCCTGATTGCCGCGCGCGCCCAGCCGTGGGCTGGGCATGCGGCCGCACTCCCACAAGCCCAGCTCCCGCGCGGCGGCGCTCACCTTATCCACGGCCGCAATCTGTACCGCCGGATCGCGCACAATTCCGCCCTTGCCCACCTGCTCGCGGCCGGCCTCGAACTGGGGTTTGACCAGGATGACCACTTGCGCCGCCGGCGTCAGCAATCCGATCAAGGCCGGCAAGATCAAGGTCACGGAAATGAACGAGACATCGCAGACGGCAAATTCCACCGTCTCGCCCAGCGCATCCGGCGTTACATAGCGAGCGTTGGTGTTTTCCCGCAGCCGCACCCGCGGATCCTGCCGCAGACGCCAGTCCATCTGGTTGGTGCCGCTGTCAATGGCATGCACGCGCAGGGCGCCGGCCTGCAGCAGACAGTCGGTGAAGCCGCCCGTCGAGGAGCCGATATCGAGACAGACGCGGCCTGAGACCGGCAAATTCCAGGCGGCGAGCGCCGCCGCCAGCTTGTCCCCGCCGCGGCTGATGAAAGCCTGCGGGGGCTGGAGCAATCGCAGTACGGCATCCGGGGCGACCATAGCCCCCGGCTTATCTATTTTTTGCTCATTGACCAGCACCAGGCCGGCCAGAATCATGGCCTGGGCCCGGCTGCGCGTTTCCGCCAGATGGCGGTCCTGCAGCATCCGGTCCAGCCGGACTTTTTTACTCCGCCTTTCCATCTTCATGATAATTTCAGCTTGCGGAGCCATAATAGCCCATCGGCGCACAGCAGCACGCCGCTTCCAGATATGCGCATTCTGATCGTCGAAGATGAACCCCGGCTGGCGGCCAATCTAGCGCGGTCCCTGCGGGAAGCCTCGGGCTATGCCGTGGATATCGCACCCGATGGGGAGCAGGGCGCCGAGCTGGGCGCAGAGAACGAATATGACCTGATCGTGCTCGATCTGATGCTGCCCAAACTGCCGGGCGACCAGGTGCTGCGCCAGTTGCGGGCGGCGGAAGTGCGCACGCCGGTGCTGATTCTGACCGCTCGCGACGACAAGGAAACCGCGGTGGCCATGCTCAACGCCGGCGCCGACGATTATGTGGCCAAGCCCTTTGATCTGGGCGAGTTCATGGCCCGGGCCAAGGCGCTGATCCGGCGCGGCAAGGGGCAGGCGACTCCCGTGCTGCGCCTGGCCGATCTTGAAATCAATACCCTAGAACGCCGGGTGAGCCGCGGCGGACGGGAAATTGCACTAACCCCGATGGAATACCGGGTGCTCGAATACATGGCGCACCGGCCGCGCGCCGTAGTCTCCAAAAGCGAACTGCTCGAGCATTTGTACGATTTCAACTGGGAAAAATTCAGCAACGTGATTGAAGTCTATATTTCCGGACTGCGCCGCAAGGTTGATGACGGCCAGGAGCCCAAACTGATTCATACCCTGCGCGGCCACGGCTACAGCCTGCGCGAGCAGACGTGAACCGCAGATTCATGCATGACGCCGGAAGCGCAACCCCATCCCGAAGTGACGGCCGTTTCCGCGGGAGCCCAGCCCCGCATCTCGCTGACCCGGAGGCTGATCGCCGGCGTCTGGTTATCGCAGTTGTTTCTGGCGCTGGCGCTATTGGGCCTGGGCGTACTGCTAACCCGGCGCCAATTGCTGGCCGCCTTTGACACCGATCTGCACAGCCGCGCCATGGCGGTGGCAGCGCTGGTGCGCTACAGCGAGAGCCGGCCCCATAAGCTGAAATTCGATCCCACCTTGCTGCCGCCTTCCCGCCCTCGCCGGCTGCCCAATTTTTATTTTGTGTTCAAGTCGGGTGAAAACCACCTGGGCAGGAAAATCATCGCGGCCTATTGGCCGCAGGTGGTGCCGCCGGTGATGAACGGGAAGCGGTATATGAACCTGCGGCTGTTTGAGCACAACTACCGGGTCATCATGCTGCGCCGTTTGCCGGTACTGGATAAAGAAGCGCATCTGCCGCATCCATTGCCACGGCTGACGGTGTATTACGCGGCCCCGCTCTCGCCGCTGGTGGCGCAGGTGGAAAATTTCGCGCTCTATATTGCCGTGCCCAGCGGGCTGCTGCTGCTGCTCGCCGCCGGACTGACGGTCTGGGGCATACGGCGCGGGCTCGGCCCCTTGCGCGGCCTGGCCCACGAAGCGGCCGCGATCAGCGACCGCAACTGGAGTTTTCATCCCGCGCCGGCGGCGGTGGCCACGGCGGAGCTGGCGCCGCTGATCGCCGCTCTCGAAGCCATGCTGGAGCGCCTGCACGGCTCGTTCCTGCGCCAGAAGCAATTCCTGAGCGATGCCGCGCATGAGCTGAAAACTCCCGTCACCATTCTTAAAACCACGCTGCAATCGCTGTTGCAGAAGCCCCGGGAAGCGGAAGAATACCGGCTGGGAATGGAACAGTCGCTGGAAGATCTGGACCGGCTGCAGGCGCTGCTGGAGCGCATGCTGAACCTGGCGCGGGTGGAACAACTCTCCGCGGCCGCGGCCCCACGGCCCGCCCCGGCGCAACTGAAGGCGACCTGCGCCGCAGCGGTGGCCCGCATCGCCGGCTGGGCCGCCACGCGCGGCATTCAAATCACCCAGGACTATGCGGAAGATTTCCAGGTCGCCGCCAGCGCCGACGATCTGGAACAGCTTTGGTTCAATCTGCTGGAAAACGCCGTGAAATATTCCCCGGAAGGGGGTTCGATCCGCATTGCACTGCAATCACCGCGAGCCGGATGGGTTCGGGTCAGCGTTGAAGACAGCGGCCCCGGCATTGCGGCCCCGGATCTGGAGCGCATTTTCGACCGCTTTTACCGCAGCGAGCCCTCGCGCGACCGGCAGACGGGCGGCTTCGGGCTGGGGCTGGCAATTGCGCGCGGGATAGCGGAGGCCGCGGGGGGAAAGATATATGCGCGGAACCGTCCCTCGGGCGGCGCGTGTCTGATGGTCGAACTGCCCTTGAGCTAAAACATAAACCGCAACAATAAGCTTCACATCGCCGTGTTGCCGCCGCCCGGCAATCCTCCCATATAAAAAAGTACGCACCGGATGCCTCGCTCCTTACGTCTTGCCCGGCTCGCTTCTCATTGCGCCTCTATCTTAATCACAAACAAAAAGCCGAGATGCCGTTATCTGTT
>JAKATS010000385.1 GCA_021818645.1 Acidobacteriota bacterium
CCCGTCAAGGCGCCGGCCAGATAGGTGCTGCTGCTGTTAAAACCGCCGAAGAGTACCATCTGGCCGCTGGCGTCGTCGTAAGCCATCGCGGCGCCTGTCCGTGCAGACGGGCTGGTAGCGGGACTCTGCTGTGTCCACGTCGTACCGTTCCACGTCCAGGTATCGGCCAGATAGGTGCTGCTGCCGTTAAAACCGCCGAAGAGTACCATCTGGCCGCTGGCGTCGTCGTAAGCCATGGCGGCCTCGTATCTCCCCGGCGGGCTGGAAGAGGGGTTTTGCTGTGTCCAGACGGGAAGCAGCGTCACCTGCGCGTGCGCCGCCGCGACCAAACAAGCCGCAGTCGCCAACGCTGCCAAAGCGCGAAGCAGCCATCCGCGCCAATGACTGGCGAGGGTCCCCGCGCGGCTTTGCGGCCCGGCTGAAACTGCGCCGGGGCCGGTGCGGCGCGGCCAAGCTAGCTCCAAGACGCCATCTGCGTCCAAAGGGACACGTCCCTGCCCAGTTGGGCGCGGCGCGGGCCGCATTGGAGCGGGCCGGGGCGCGGGCGCGATCCAGAACCGGCGCATCGCCGCAAAAGGCCCGGCCAGGATTTTCAGCTTCCCACTGCTTGCGGATTGCTCCATTGGGGTCTTCTCGCCCGAAACTGAATCTGGGCGCTGTGCAGCGGATTTTTCCGCTTAAAGACGGCAAAGCCCACACTCCGGAAAAGAGCGTCCGAGTCCAGACAGAGATTTCCCACTCTGCTCCGGAGGGTATATGGAGCCGAAAATTTGCCAGCATGTCAATCCCCGCTATTTAGCGGATATGGAGGGATGCCCATCCAGCCACAGGGCCATCAGGCCGGTGCGGCGCCGGATGCCGAACTTGCGGAAGATGGAGACGGCATGATCGTGCACGGTGCGCCAGCCCAGGCCCAGCTCGGCGGCGATCTGTTTTTCGGTCAGGTGGGTGAGCAGCAACTGAAGCACCTGATGCTCACGCGGGCTGAGCGGTTTCGCGCAGTTGATGAGGCCGCGGGCGCGCAGGATATCGCGATGAAAGCGCGGCGCGCCGGCGAGAAAAAGCCGCAGCAGGTTGCGCTCGCGCGCGCCGAAGGGGCGTCCGGGACCGCGGTCCAGCCCGAGGTACGACTCGTGCGCCGCGTCCACCACATGCGCGCCGACCAGCCGGTCCACGATGCCGAGAGGCCGCAGGGTTTCGTTGACGATCCAGGAGCGGTTCCAGGTGCGAAGATCCACGATCTCCTGGCGCAAAAAGGCGCGGGTGACGCCGGCCCCGGCGGCCATCGCCTCGGTATGCGGCTCGGGCAAACCGGAGGCGACGTGGTGGACGGCAGAGGCGAGCAGCCGGTCCCGGCGCTCATCATGATAAAGGTGGCGGATCGCGCGGATGCGCCAGCCCCGCAGCCGGTCTCCCGCATGCGCCGGCTGCTCCAGGCGGCTCGCCACCCAGAACACATTTTCGGCGCCGACCAGCCGGGCCAGCGCGCGGAAGCAGTGTTCCTGCGCCACCCCGGAGGCGCTCGCGGGAAACTCGCCCAGCTCGCCCCACAGTCTCTCGATGACGCGCAGATCTTTTTCCTGGATATACATCCGGAAGTCAGCGTGTCTTTCCGCCTGTCCGCCCGACAATCGGCTCATGGGAAGACTCTACATCACTATTGAAGACGGGAGCCGAAAGCCTTTTTTTACATCCCCTCCCCAGAGGCAAGCGTGAGGAAGGGAAGGGGCGGCCAACCGCCTGTTTTTGCGCCGCGGCTGCAGGCAGCCGCCAAACCCTGATTTGAGGCGAGGATGCGCACGCGGCCGCAAATGCCGCGCAGTCTTGCAAGTGGGCCGCGAAAGAATGCGATCAATCGCAGGAGCTTGACATTCAATTATAGTTGAATAATTATTCGATTATGATTGATATGCCATGCACTCCAGAGCATTGCCGCCAGGCACTCCTGTCCAGGCTGGCAGAACCCTCTCCCGGCCGCATTCAACTGCTCACCGGCCCACGCCAGGTCGGCAAAACGACCTTGCTGCTGCAGATTGCCGAAAAATTCGGCGCCCAGGCGGTCTATGCCGCCGGCGATGAACCCGGGGCGGCACTGCCCGGCTTTTGGGACCGCTGCTGGCATGAAGCCGAAGCGCGAGCTGAACGCGGCAGGGCGGTTCTACTGCTTGATGAGGCACAACATTTGCCGCATTGGGCGGCACGCCTGAAGGGCTATTGGGATTGCGCGCGGCGCCGGCACACGGGCATACACGTGATCGCGACCGGTTCATCCGCATTACGAGTCGCCCTGGGATCGCGTGAAAGCCTGGCCGGACGCTTCGAACGCCTGACCCTGAACCACTGGCCGGCAGCCTCACTGGCCGCAACCTTTCATTTGACCCCGCAAGAAGCCGCGGAATCAGCCGTCCGCTTTGGTTCATATCCCGGGGCAGCGCAGCTAGAAAGCGATCTCCCACGCTGGCGGGCTTATGTGCGCGATGCAATTATTGAACCAGCGATTGGGCGCGATGTTCTGGCCATGGAGGCGATACGCCGTCCGGCATTGCTGCGCCAGGTGTTTGCCATAGCCGCCGGCATGCCGGCCCAGATTGTCTCGCTGCAAAAGCTCCAGGGGCAGCTGCTGGACAAGGGGGCGCTGGAAACGATTGCCCATTACCTTGCCTTGCTGCAGGACGCTTACCTCATCGCTCCCCTTGAGCGCTATTCCGGTGGAACGCACCGCCGGCGGGCCGCGCCACCCAAATTGATCGCACTGAATAACGCCCTTATCTCGGCCATGCATCCCCAGGGCGCACCCGATGCCCTGCAGGAGCCGGAGCGTTTTGGCCGCTGGGTTGAAAACGCCTGCCTGGCCGCCGCCATTAACCAAGGCCAGCGCGTCACCTACTGGCGGGAAGAACCGCATGAAATTGATGCGGTGCTAGAAGGCAGCTGGGGCAACTGGGCGATAGAAATCAAGACCGGGAAATTCGCAGCGTCCGAACTCCAGGGACTGCTCGAATTTACTCGCCGCCATGCAAAATTCAAACCGCTGGTCATTACCACGCCGGGCGATGAATCCCGTCCCCTTGCACTGCGCATACCAGGAATGAACTGGCAGGAATTTTTGCTTTCCGGGCCGCCGCCAGTGAAAGTTTAATAGCCGCCACTTAGCAGAGATCCACCATTGATGAGACAGGCTCTGCGGCGAAAGATTTGAGCCGCGGAATTATTTTTTGCCCGCGGCGAGTTTTTTCATATCCTCGGCCAAATAGCTGCTGATGGTATAAATCGCGGGCTGGCCGGCGGTCTGGGCGAAGTAGTCGCCATTGCTGTTTTTCCGGCCCACGCGAA
>JAKATS010000161.1 GCA_021818645.1 Acidobacteriota bacterium
GGGAACGCCGTTCGCTTTATCAATCGCGTCATTAGCGGCGGTGCCGGAGTTGCGGTTGTAATAAAAGGCATTGCCATGAACCTGGTTGCCTCCGGATTTGGTCACCGTGTTGACAAATCCCGAGCCGCCGCTGCCGTAGGCGGCATTGTAAGGATTATCCGAAACCTGAAATTCCTTAATGGACTGCTCGCCGAAGATATACGGCACGCGGGTGCGGCCGCGGGCCCCGCCGTTGTAGTTGCTGGTGGCATTGGCGCCATCCACGGTGAAGGAGTTGGCGCCATTGCCATTGGCGAAGCCGGAATCGCCGCCCCCCTGCTGTCCGCCAAAACTGACCAGGCCGAATTCGCCATCGCTGGTGGCATTGGGGGTGAGGAGAACAAAATCCGTATAGCGGCGTCCGCTCAGGGGTAAGCTTTTAATCAACTGCCGGTTGACCACGGTGCTGACCGTGGTCTGGGAGGGCTGCAACAGCGGCGCCTGCCCGGTCACCGTGACCTGCTGGGTAATCGAGCCCACCTGCAAGCGGGCATTTTCCGCCATGGTCTGTCCGATCTGCACCACCACCGGGGCGATTACGGCGGTTTTAAATCCCGCTTTGGCAATGGACAGCTTATAAGTCCCCACGCTCATCAGGGGAAAGCTATAGTATCCGGACGCATCGCTCCGGGTTTTGATCACGATTCCGGTGGAAATTTCCGTAGCCGTGATGCGCGCTCCCGGTACCATGGCGCCGGCGGAATCCAGCACGCGTCCGGTCAGGGTCCCGGTGGCGGCGCCATTTTGCGCCCAGACCGGCCCCAGCAATCCTAAACCCAGTGCCAGCGCGGCCAGGCCGCGGAAAAAAGGAAGTAGCTTCGCTCGTAGAGATTTCACGACCGTCTCCTTTTCATCATCAGTTTTCAAGGTTGAAAATACTGGCTCCGCGGCGCTGGCTGATGCAGCGGTGAGAATCGCGGAAGGCCCGGCAGGATGCTTGCTCCCGGGGAGAGAGCAAGCAGCAGATTAAATCGAAAAGTGACAAAAAACAAGGGTCATGGTCACACATTTTGGAGATTCACTGATTTGTCATGATCATCCCCTTTTTGCTTGATTTTCCCGGCCTCGCCGCCTTCCGCCTCTGCCTTTCTGTTGTCCTCTTCTCAATACAGGCTGCCGGTGCGCTTCTGGCCCGTGTAATCCACATACACCACCTTGAGTTCGCTATAAAAATCAATCGCGGTCGAGCCGGTTTCCCGCTCGCCTACCCCGGTGGCCTTGATGCCGCCGAAAGGCACATGGGCCTCGCCGCCGACGGTGGGAGAGTTGATATGCAGCATGCCGCATTCAAAGCGCTCCGCCGCGGCGAACGCGCGGTTGACATCCCGGGTGAAGATGGAACCGGCCAGGCCGAACCGGACCTGATTGGCGGTCTCGAGCGCGGCCTCAAAATCCGGCACCCGCAGCACGGGCAGCACCGGGCCAAAAATTTCCTCCTGGGCGATCCGGGCCTCGGCTGGAACCTGATCAAAAATGGTGGGCGCGATGAACCAGCCTTTGGCGCAGCCATTTTCCCGGTATGGCTGGCCGCCGCAGCAGAGCCGGGCTTCACGCTGGCCGATGGAAAGATAACTGATGACCCGTTGAAATTGGGCTTCGCTCACCATCGGGCCCACCTGGACGCCGGCATCTGCGCCATTGCCGATTTTTAATAACTGGACCCGTTCCAGCAGCATTCGCAGCAGCCGGTCGGCCGCGGCCTCAACCACGATTAATCGGCTGGTGGCTGTGCAGCGCTGGCCGCTGGAGCCAAACGCGCCGGAAATGATATGTCCGGCTGCCAGCTCCAGATCGGCATCCTCCAGCACCACCACGGCGTTTTTGCCTCCCATCTCGCATTGCACTTTTTTGAGCTGCGCTGCTGCCTTGGCATAAATCGCCGTCCCGGCGGCATTGGAGCCGGTAAAGCTGAGCGCGGCGACATCGGGATGCGAAACCAGCTCGTCACCGGCTTCTTCTCCTTTGCCATGCACCAGATTCACCACCCCTGCCGGCAGCCCGGCCTCGGCCAGCGTTTGCGCCAGAAACTGCGAACTGAAGGGCGTCAGCTCGGAAGGTTTCCAGACCACGGTGTTGCCGCAGACCAGCGCCGGGGCCAGTTTCCATAGCGGAATCGCGGCAGGAAAATTCCAGGGCGTGATCAGGCCTACCACGCCCAATGGCTGGCGCAGCGTATAGATGAAATTCGAGGGCAGCTCCGAAGGCAGGGTTTCGCCGCTCAGCCGTCGCGCCTCGCCGGCGATATATTCAACTATATTCAGCCCACGCTGGATTTCGCCCGCGGCTTCGGCCAGGGTTTTGCCTTCTTCACGGGTGATCAGTCGGGCCAGTTCCTCTTTTTTTGCATCCAGCAGCCGTTTCCAGGCAAACAGAAATTCCCCTCGCCGCGGCGCCGGTGTGGCGCGCCAGCCGGGCAGCGCCCGGCGGGCGGCGGCAATTGCCTCGCGCATCTCCGCCCGGGTGCTCAGCCGGGCGCTGCCCAGCAGATCCGAATGATCGGCCGGGTTCAGGCGCTCCAGCCGCTCTCCGGAAGTTGATTCAACCCAGGTTCCTGCGATCCAGTTCCGGCCCAGCCAAAGCGTGCTCATAACGCCGTCACCGCTCCATAGGTTTCGGGACGGCGGTCGCGGAAAAATTGCCAGGTGGCGCGCACCTCGGCAATTTGTTCTAGGTCGAGATCGGCCGTCAACAGTTCGTCTTTGTCCCGGCTGGCCTGGGCGATAATCTGGCCGCGGGGATTGCAGAAATAGCTCTGCCCATAGAACTCGCCGATATTCCAGGGCTTTTCCCGGCCGACCCGGTTGATCGCGCCAACAAAGTAGCCATTGGCCGCGGCGTGGGCCGGCTGCTCCAGCTTCCACAAATATTCGGAGAGTCCGGCCACTGTGGCCGAAGGATTAAAAACAATTTCCGCGCCGCCCAGCCCGAGACAGCGTGCGCCTTCGGGAAAATGCCGGTCGTAGCAGATATAAACCCCAACCCGCGCAAATTGGGTATGGAATACCGTATATCCAAGGTTGCCGGGCGTAAAATAAAACTTTTCCCAGAACCCGGGATGGCAATGCGGAATGTGGTGCTTGCGGTATTTGCCCAGGTACTTGCCGTCGGCGTCAATCACCGCGGCGGTGTTGTAAAACACGCCCGGCTGCTCGATTTCATAGACCGGCGCGATCAGCGCCAGCCCGTATTTACGGGCCAGCCGCTGCGCCCACTCCACGGTCGGCCCGTCCGGCACGGCTTCCGTCAGCTCATACCAGCGCGTCTCTTGCTCGGCG
>JAKATS010000315.1 GCA_021818645.1 Acidobacteriota bacterium
CGGCTGCGGGAAGCGGACCGCTACCGGGCGGTGCAGGCGCCGGGGTTTTTATGGTTCGTGACCCAGGATCATCGCCCTGCCATCGTCAATGGCCAGGAATTACAAGCCATCCGGCAGGCACTGGCCAGCGGACTGCAATATGACCCCATGCCCACACTGCACCTGGGCGACGAGGTGGAAATCATAGACGGACCGATGCGCGGCGCGCACGGGCGGCTGATTCGCAAAGAAAAAAACGCCGTGGCGCTGCTAGTCAGCGCCATTAATGGCGGGGTACGGATCACGTTTCCCGATGCCAGTTGGATTCGCGCCTTGAAGAAGACCCACGCCATCACATCGCCCGGCCTGCGGTGGCAGCCAACCTCATCCCAGGTTTAGCTTTCTTAATCATTCTGAAACTGCCTGCTTGCGCGGGCCGGCCCATGCCAGTACAAAATCATTTAAAACAATTACAAAACGAAGCTATCCACATACTGCGCGAAGTCGCCGGACAGTTTGAAAATCCGGCCATTCTGTTTTCAGGCGGCAAAGACTCGATCACCCTGGCTCATCTTGCGCACCGCGCTTTCTGGCCGGGCCGTTCTCCCCTGCCCTGGCTCCATATTGATACCGGCCATAATTTCCCGGAAACCTTGATTTATCGGGACTGGCTGGCGGAGCAATTAGGCGCCCGGCTGATCGTTCGCAAAGTGGAGGACTCCATACAAGCGGGACGGGTCCAGGAAGAGACGGGTCCCTGGGCCAGCCGCAACGCCTTGCAAACGGTCACTTTGCTCGACGCGATTCAGGAACTTAAAATTGACTGCGCCGTGGGGGGTGGGCGCCGGGACGAGGAAAAAGCGCGGGCCAAAGAGCGGATTTTTTCCCATCGCAATGGTTTTGGTCAGTGGGAGCCTAAAAATCAGCGTCCGGAATTATGGAACCTCTATAACGGGCTGCAAGGACCCGGCGAGCATTTTCGCGTCTTTCCGCTCTCCAACTGGACGGAATTGGATGTCTGGCAGTATGTCGCTAGCCAGGGAATTGCCCTGCCCAGCCTGTATTTTTCCCATCCCCGCCGGGTTTTCAAACGCGGTGGCTTGCTGCTGGCGGAAACCCCATTTGTCCGCTTGTTGCCCGGGGAGGCGCCGCGGGAACAGCACGTGCGCTTTCGCACCGTGGGTGATGCCACCTGCACCGGCGCCATCGAGTCCCCTGCCGCGACCGTGGAGCACATCATTTTAGAAACTGCGGCCGCGCGGGTCACGGAGCGGGGCGGCCGGCTCGATGACCAGCGCAGCGAGGCGGCCATGGAAGACCGCAAGCGGCAGGGATATTTTTGATGGATACGATGCTCATCACACCGGAAACAGCACCGCATCCGGTTCTGCCCGCGGCGGTCCGGCCGGTTGCGGCGATTGAATCCACCCATCTGTTTCCGGCGATGGATTTGCTGCGCTTTTCCACCGCCGGCAGCGTGGATGACGGTAAAAGCACACTCATTGGCCGTCTGCTTTACGACACCAAATCCATATTTGAAGATCAGTTGCAGGCCATGGAATCAGCCAGCCGCCGGCGGGGCGATGAGGGCCTGAACCTGGCGTTGCTGACCGATGGACTGCGGGCGGAGCGCGAGCAAAACATCACGATTGACGTGGCCTACCGCTATTTCGCCACGCCCCGGCGCAAATTCATCATCGCCGACACCCCCGGCCACGAGCAGTACACGCGCAACATGGTGACCGGAGCCTCCTGCGCCGACTTGGCGCTGATCTTGCTCGATGCCCGCAAAGGCGTGCTGACCCAGTCGCGGCGGCATGCCTTTATCTCATCGCTGCTGGGCATCCCCCACTATCTGATCGCGGTGAATAAGATGGACCTGGTGGACTGGTCGGAGACGGCCTTCCGCCAGATCGTGGATGAGTTCACCGCCTTTGCCGCCAAGCTGGAGATCAAGGATCTGGTCTTTATTCCGGTTTCCGCCCTGCATGGCGATAATGTGGTCGAGCGCAGTGCTCGCATGGACTGGTATCAGGGCAGCACGCTCCTGCACCATTTGGAAACCGTCAATATCGCGATTGACCGCAACTTGCTGGATTTTCGCCTGCCCGTGCAGTATGTGATTCGCCCGCACCAGGATTTCCGCGGCTTCGCCGGGCAGATCGTCTCCGGGGTGATTCGCCCCGGTGATGAAATCGCCGCCCTGCCCTCCGGCCAGACCTCGCGGGTGCGCGCCCTCCAGGCGGAGCTGGTATCCGTGCCGGAAGCCAGCGCCGGCGATTCGGTGGTGCTGGAAATCGAAAATGAAATTGATATCAGCCGTGGCGACATGATCGTGCGCCGCCATAATCTGCCCCTGGTGGGCAAGCAATTTGACGCCATGCTGTGCTGGATGGATGAACGGCCCCTGGATCCGGCCCAGACCTATATCCTGCGCCATACCACCCGCACCACCCGAGCCTCTGTCACCCAGGTGGAATATCGCATGGATGTGGACAGCCTGCACCGGCAGCCGGCGGCCCGGCTGGAACAAAACGATATTGGGCGGGTCAACATCACCACTTCCGAATCCATATTTTTTGATGCCTTCGATCGCAATGCGGCCACCGGCAGTTTCATTCTGGTGGATGCCTTTACGCACATGACGGTGGCGGCGGGCATGATCCGGAGCGAGACGCGGCAGATTCAAACCGCGGCGGCCAGTACCGCCGTTTCCGCCGGCGTGGTCTGGGAGCCGTGGAACCTGCCGCGGGAACGGCGGGAAGCGCGCAATGGGCATAAGGCGGGTGTGCTGTGGTTCACCGGATTATCGGGCAGTGGCAAATCCACGCTGGCGCGGGCGCTGGAACAGAAGTTGTTCGCCGTCGGCTGCCAGACCATGCTGCTCGACGGCGATCAACTGCGGCATGGATTATGCGGTGATCTGGGCTTTTCACCCGCGGATCGCAGCGAAAACATCCGCCGCGCGGGCGAAGTGGCGCGGCTTTTTTTCGAGCAGGGAAATATCGTTCTCTGCTCGTTTGTCTCGCCCTTCCAGCGGGACCGTGATCAGATCAAGCAACGCATCGGGCCTGAAAATTTCCTCGAAATTTTCGTGGATTGCCCCCTGGAAATTTGCCGGCAGCGTGACACCAAGGGACTCTATGCCCGTGCCGGGCAAGGAAGCTTGCAGCACTTGACAGGCATGCATCAACCTTACGAGGCGCCCCTGCATCCCGATTTTATCGCGGCCACGCAACAGATAACGGTTGCTGCCTTAGTCGCCGAAGTTTTGAATCTGCTTCAAAGCAGGCAATGGATATCAAAATAACAATCCCGACTCCGGCTTTGAAA
>JAKATS010000157.1 GCA_021818645.1 Acidobacteriota bacterium
CGGCTGTCTCGACTTATGGGTGGATTATTACGTGCGCTGGAGCCGCAAAACCGATATCTACTGCACCGAGGACGGCGTGCATAAATCGTATTGCACACCGGAAAAATACCACGGGGCCAGCCCGCGGCTGTTTCACCAGATTCGCAGCCACGGGCAATGCACCGGGCGGTTTGTGGACGTGACCCATGCCGCCGGGGTGTATGACCCGACCAGCAAGTCGCTGGGGGTGAGCATTTTCTACGACGGCTATAACGGCGACGGGCGGCCGGATATTTTTGTTTCCAACGACACCCAGCCGAACAAGCTGTTCCGCAACAACGGCAATGGCACTTTTTCAGAAGAAGCAGTCGCGGCGGGGGTGGCCTTCAGCGAAGACGGGGTGGCCCGCGGGGGCATGGGCACCGATGTCGCCGATTTCAACCACAGCGGCCGATTCAGCCTGGTGGTCGGGAACTTTTCCAATCAGATGCTGGGGCTGTATCAGAACGAGGGACACGGCTTGTTTCTGGACGTGGCGCCCAGCTCGGAGGTAGGCCGGGCGAGCCTGCTGTCGCTCTCGTTTGGAACCTTTTTCTTCGACTACAATCTCGACGGCCGGCCGGACCTGTTCGTGGCCAACGGCCACCTCGACCCGGCGATCCGGGAAGTGCAGCCGCGGGTGCATTATGCCGAAAAGCCGCTGCTGTTTGAAAACATCGGACACGGCAAATTCCGCAATGCCATCGCGGATGTGGGGCCGCAACTGGGCCGGCGGGTGGTGGCGCGGGGCGCGGCGTATGGCGATTACGACCTGACCGGCTTTCCCGACATTCTGGTTTCCACAAACAACGGTCCGGCTTATCTTTATTACAACACCGGCAACGGCAATCATGCCCTGCGCATACGCACGGTGGGGGTGAAAAGCAACCGCGACGGCATCGGCACGTTAATCAAGCTGCACACCGCAGCGGGCTGGCAGGAACAATATGTCAAGAGCGGATCGAGCTATCTATCGGCCAGCGATTTGCCGGTGACGTTTGGCCTGGGGCAGGCCACGGGCGCCGACACCATCCGGCTGCACTGGCCCAGCGGCGAGGTGCAAACCCTGCATCATGTCGCCGGCGGCCAGTTTATTACCGTGACCGAAGGGGTGGGCATCACGGCGCGGCAGCCGCTGCGCCGGTGCAATGATCAGGGGATGGACTGTAAACCTCTCTAATACCAGGCGCGGGCCCGCGCGAAGCACAGCCGGTTTATTCGCGGACTTCGGAATGGACGTGGAGCAGCTCGGCGATATAGCCGCGATGGCGGATCACGTCCCATTGATAGAGCGCGCTGGCCGCCATTTGTTCCGGTGGCATGGCATTGCGCAAGATCCCGGGCGGAAAACTGCGTTCGGTGAGCTCGGTGCGGACCAGGCCGGGCGAGAGCACGGCCACGCGTATGCCCTGCGGGCATAACTCGGCATCCTGAGTACGGGCCAGGCCGAGAATCGCGTGCATGGCGCTGGCATAGGCGCTTTCATCGGGAAAGTCATGATGGACGGCCAAGGAGGCGGTGTAGAGCACAACCCGGGGCGAGGCAGCGGCGGGCGCGGCCAGTAAAGGCAACAGAGCGCGGGTAAGCAGGAATTTGCTGAATACGTTCACCTGCCACATGCGGGTAAATTCCTCGGGCGTGGTCGAGGAAATCGAGCGGGCGAAAAAATCTCCCGCGCAATGGATGGCGCCGGCGATCGCCGGGCGCCAAGCGGCGAGAGCGCGCACCGCAGCCTCGACCATGGCGGGATGGGTGAGATCGCAGCCCTGCCAGCGCACGCGCTCGGGCGCCAGGGCGGCCAGGGCGCGCAGCGGTTCCTGGCGGCGGGCGAGGGCAAAGACTTCCCCGCCCCGGCGAATATGGGCTTCGGCCACGGAGCGGCCAATTCCGGAACTGGCGCCGGTGATGACGATGCAGTCAGGCATGCAACTATCTTATCCAGCCATGCAAAACCTGGCCCGGGTCCCAGCGTGGCAAACAAAACCTGCGGTTCTGTATGCCACGCGTCCCCTGCGAAAAGAGATAAACTTCGCCTCAGTTTTATCCGGTGGAGACCAGAAAAAGGGGTAGAAAATTTAATGCTTGCAATTGCCGGTGTAATTTAGTACATTAAAAAGGCGTTTGAATTGTCCGCCAAGTCCGCTACGGTCCAGTCTGCTCGGTCTATGCCGCTCCGTCCTGCCCCGCTCGCGAACCGCCGCCGCAAGTCAAATAGCTTTGACAGTCTGAGGAAATAACTTGAAGAACATTTTTGTGGGAAATCTTTCGTTTAACACGCAAGAAGACGAACTGCGCCATGCTTTCGAAAGCCATGGCACAGTGGACAAAGTGAGCATTATCAGCGATCGCGACACCGGCCGTTCGCGCGGTTTCGCCTTTGTGGAAATGCCGAACGACGAGGAAGCCGAGCGCGCCATCGCAGCATTGGACGGCTCCGATTTCGGCGGCCGTGCGCTGAAGGTCAATCTGGCCCGGCCGCGCGAGTCGAGCGGCGCAGGGTTTGGCGGCGGCCGGCGGGACGACAACCGCGGCAACCGCGCTCCGCGGCAACCCCGCTGGTAAGCGCCATTGCAACCAGATCATGGGCCGGGTTCCGCGTACGCGGAACCCGGCTTTTGTTTTTGTGGGGGAATATCCGGCTCCATCCCATTGCGCGGGGGGCCTCACCTCTTTACTTTTCGGCGCGAGTTTAACCATCACTCTCCGCTTCGTCCAGGCGGGCGCGCTCATGCAGCCGCTGATCGCCGGAGGCGGAGGCTTCGCCGGATACCGCATAAGCTACGGCGGCGCCGATGAGGGTGGGAATGATGAAGGCGTGGCCGCCGGTGGCTTCGGCGACAAAAATCACCGCGGTCAGCGGGGTCTTATAGCCGCTGGCAATGCAGGCGGCCATGCCCACGGCAGCGAACAGATTCAGCGAGCTGGCGTGCACGACGCTTTGCGCAAAGGCGGTGCCGATGGAACCGCCGGTGAGAAACAGCGGCACGAACATGGCGCTGACGCCGCCCACACCCAGCGAAGCCAGCGTGGCCAGCAGCTTCAGCCCGGCGAAGCTGACCAGCTCGACCGAGCTGTGGGCATGCTGCAGAATCTGCGGCACAGCTTCGTAATTGGGGCCCAGCGGGGTCAGGGTGCCGGGAAACATGCGCACAAAAGCCAGGCCGCAGGCGCCGGTGACGAGGCCGCCCAGGGTCATTTTGGCCCAGTGCGGCAGGCGTAAGTTTATAAAAAACCTGCGCACCCGGCGGAAGGTGATGGTAAAGGGCATGATGATCAGCCCGCAGACCGCG
>JAKATS010000123.1 GCA_021818645.1 Acidobacteriota bacterium
CCGGATCCCGGCCTGGCCGCGCCGGCTCACCGGTTGAATCACCACCGCCGCCGCGCGGGCAATTTTCGCGCTCTCGCTCAGCCGCTCTAGGGTGCGGGCCAAGGCCAGCGCGGCGGCATTGGGCGTCAGCCAGGGGCCCGGCCCCAGGTTGTGCTCCAGGCCGCGCGTTTCCAGCCGCTCCGCGCTGGTCAGTTCTGCGCCCGGAATCTCCGCCAACCCACCGGTCAAATCCACTGTTGCACAGCCGGCCGGCAGCGCCGGGTAAAGCGCGCGCGCGGTCTCGGCGTCCTCGGCAAAAAACACCAGTCCCATCTCCGCCAGTTCCGCCGCGCTCGGGCTTTCCATCCACTGCGCCTCTTGGCCAAACTCCATCAGCCGCCGGGTTTCGGCCGTTTCCTGCGCCTCCGGAGCGGAGGGCAGGCTGCTGAACAGCCGCGGCGTCACCGGCAGCCGCCGTTGCCGCAATACCATTCCCAGTTCGCGCCCCTGCAGGCTGTCGGCGCCCACGATCGCGGCCGGCCGGCGCATCGGCTTCATTGATTTTCTCTCCCGCCCGGCCGCCGGCGCAGTTTATGCTCCAGCCGCCAGAAGATCGCCGTGCCCACATACACCACGGCCAGCAGCAGCAAGAGCACTTCGGAAAAATACCAGATGCCAGCCAGCAGCAGTCCCACCGCCACGGTCGTCACCCAGCGCCGCCGCCGCCGCAGATCAATCTCTTTAAAGCTGAAAAATCGCCAGCGGCTGACCATCAGGTACGAGATGGCCAGCAGCAGAGCCAGCCACAGCATCGCCCCTGTGAGGCTCCGGTTGGGATGGTTGAACAGAAAATGAGGCGAAGCGAAAAAATGCACCATCGCCGCCACCAGTCCCGCCGCCGCCGGCGCCGGCATGCCCACAAAATATCTGCGGTCCGGCCGCCCGGGGTTGGAGGGGCTGGCCTCGGGTCCGCTCAGATTAAACCTAGCCAGCCGCGCCGCGCACGCAACTACGAACAAAAACGCGATCAGCTCGCCTGCGTGGTTCAGCGGAATACCCAGCCGCGGCGACAGATGCAAAAACCTCAGTCCCCAGATAAAGCTCAGCAGCCCCGGCGCCACGCCGAAGCTGATCACATCGGCCAGCGAATCAAACTCCCGCCCAAAGGCGCTGCTCGATCCCGTGAGCCGCGCGATCCGGCCATCCAGCCCGTCCAGCAAAATGGCCCAGCCGATCGCCTTGGCGGCCAGGTCCAGCCGGTCCGCCGCCGCCCGTCCGCCCAGGCTCTGCAGCGCCAGGCAGGTCTGCTGCAGCGCATACCACCCCATGCCCAGGTTGGCGACGGTAAACAGCGAGGGCAGCAGCGCGGCGCCGCGCCGGAACGATCGTCGTATCGGCCGCGGCCGCGGTGGCTCGGCCGCGCCGCCAGCCCGTGCGGTGAGGTTAGTTTCCATACGTCTCCATTAGCGGCAGCCCATGAGTTTACAGATGAATTTTGCAAGCCATGATCGGGTGAGAAGGTTAGGGTTCATTTCAGTTTTCGGGTTCTTGTTTTGTTGTTGAGGCAAAGTGAGACGCAAGCCGAGCAAGGCGCAAGGAGCGAGGCAGCCGGAACGTACCCGGTGGTACGAGAGGACTCCCGAGTGACGGCAACGCAGCTATGCGATGATGATCGCTTTGCCTGATTACCTCCATTCCGCCACTACGCTCTCGCCGCCCTTCACCCGGTCGCCGACTCGCACCCGCGGCCTGGCTGCCGGAGGCAGCCGCAGGTCCACGCGCGAGCCGAACTTGATCAGTCCCACCCGCTGCCCGCGCTGGATCTCCGTTCCCGGTACCGGCCAGAACTCGATCCGGCGCGCCAGCAGTCCCGCGATCTGGATCATCTCCAGCCCGCCCTGACGCCCTTCCATCCGGCTGCGCACCTGTTCATTGACCACCGCCGACTCGGCGCGCAGGGCGTTCATGAAACGCCCCGCCCGGCGCTCGACTTCGCTCACCCGGCCGCTGATAGGCGCGCGGTTCACATGCACATCAAATACGGAAAGAAAAATGCTGATCCGGTAGCCTTCGCCTTCGGGCGCGGCCAGCGTGACTCTGCCGTCCGCCGGCGCCACGATCAGCCGCTCATCCGCAGGGGGCGCCCGCCTGGGGTCGCGAAAGAAATAGAGAAAAAAGGCCGCCAGCAGCAGCCCCGGCAGCGCCGCCGGCCAGCCCAGCAGTCCGCCCAGCGCCAGACCCGCCGCGATCAGGGCCGTGGCGTAATAATATCCCGCGCGAATCACGCGTCATTATAACAAGCCGCCCACGGTTTGATGGCAACGGACGGACGTGCGAGGAAGACGAGGAACGTGGGACCTGGGGCTCAGGCCGCGGGACTTCTTAACTTTTTCCCGCTTCTTCCGTCTTATACAAATATTTGATCTGCGATTTATATACCAGCACATTCGGCTGGCCGGTGCGGTTGATTTTCAGACAGTGGCGGTCGTACCACTCGAGCACGCCTTCAATATGTTCCCCATCCAGCAGCACCGCCACGATAGGAATCCGGGTCTGCATCTGTTTCAGGTAATAAAAATTTTCGGCGTTGGTCTGCTCCGGTGGAATCGGCTTGCGCACCGGTTTGATGAAGGCCGCTGACGGCGGCGGCGCCGGCACGGCGGCGGGCGTCGGGGGAATGGGTGCGGGGGCGGGAGCGATTTTGGTCTTGGCGATCTGTTCCCGGATTTCCGACAATGAGGGCCGAATCAGCTTGCGGTTAGCGATCACATCCGGTTCGGCGGCGGCGCGGCGGGTTTCGGTGGGCATGGTTGAAGTGGCGTCTCCTTGTGGTTCCGCGTGTATCCCCAGCGCCGGTCGTTCAGGCTCTTGCCCTGAGCCGCAGCATCCATGCATCCCAGGCCAGAGCCCGGTTCAGGTTGCGCCGCGACAGGGTGACCAGGCGGTCCAGCTGTTCTACGGCCTGCGTGAGCTGATTCCAGCCGATCTGGCGCGCCCAGCCTTCCAGCCGGCTGCGGGCGTCCAGATTCCGGATGGCGAGTGAATGTCCGCTCTTCAGATACACGAGATCTTGCAGCAAACTATATAGAATTTCCGCCTGAGTTTCAACCCCTTCTTTCTGGTTTCTCATCGCTTCAGTCAGTCCAAACAGCCGCATATGTCCGCCCGGCCGCGCCAGCGCCTCCAGGCAGGCCATGAAAAACTCGCGTTTTTGCCGGTATGCGGCCAAGTCCAGCTCCCGCGCCCGCCCCGGGCACCCTCCCGCCAGCCGCGCGACCAGTTCCCGCTCTTCGCGCTTCATCTCCGGCCGCTGCCCGGCCAG
>JAKATS010000281.1 GCA_021818645.1 Acidobacteriota bacterium
GCCAGGGCCTGGATGCCTTGCGCGCATATTTGGCCCATACCCTCGTTCCACAATCTGAGGAAAGCGGCGATTGGATCACCAATCAACGCCAGGCACGGCATCTGCAGGCCGCGGCCGCCGCGTTGGCCCGCACGATCGAAGCCAACCGGCAGTCCGCTCCGCATGAAGCTCTGCTGGTCTGCTTGTACGCCGCGCTCCAGGAACTCGATGCGCTCACCGGTCAAACCACGGCGGAGGATATACTGGGCTTGATCTTCTCCCGTTTCTGCATCGGAAAATAAAGGTTTTGGAAGGCGGCATGCGGCATCTCCGTAATATCTTTCAGTTGGCTTGGCCCCGGCTGATCCTCGGCTGCGCGATCGTGCTGGGGTGGGTCACCCTGTCTGTCTCCGGTTTGGCCGGGCAGCTGGCCCCGGCGCCCGCCCACTGCCATTTGGATTTTCACGGCAGTGAAGCCAATGTGGATTTAATCGGTCATCGCAATGTCGGCCATGGCCTGGACTTTTATTCCATGCAGCACGAAATTGCGCTGGGCCAGAGCGAGGCCCAGCAGGTGATCCAGAACAGCAAACTCATTACCGATCCGGAAGTCAACGAATACATCAACCGCATTGCTCAGAATCTGGTGCGGCATTCCGATGCTCACGTGCCCTTCACTGTGCACGTTGTTCAGAACAGCACCATCAATGCCTTTGCTCTGCCGGGCGGATTTTTCTTTGTCAATAGCGGCCTGATTCTGGCCAGCCGCGCCGAAGACGAATTGGCCGGCGCCATGGCCCACGAAATTGGACACGTGGCCGCCCGCCATGCCACCCGCAACATGACCAAAGATACGCTTCTGCAGCTGGCGACCCTCCCGCTCGAAATCGCCGTCGGCGGCTCCATGGGCGGCTGGGGCGGAGTGCTGGCCGAGCAGGGCGCCAATTTCGCCCTGCCCTATCAGTTCATGCGCTATTCCCGCGCGGCTGAGCGCGAGGCTGACTGGCTGGGCACTCAGTATTTATGGAACACCGGCTACGATCCCGAAGGTCTCATTCATGAGTTCCAGCACATTGAAAAACTCGAAGTCGAGCGCCCGGGACTGATGGCCCGCGCCTACGCCAGCCATCCCGAAACTCCCTCCCGTATCGCCGAGACCCAATGCGAAATCGCCCGCGTGCTCCCGCCGCGCCCGCAATATGTGGTGAATACCTCCGATTTCCATCGCATCCAGCATCGCCTGGCCCGCCTGATTCACATGCATCTTGCGTCCTTCCGCACCCGTGCCGCCCAGGCCCCGCACAAGCCCCGCAAATTTCAGCCTCCGGTGCTGGCTCGGCCCAAACCCGCGGGCAAGCCCGCGGCGCCCCCCGCCAGCCCGTTCACTGGCGGACATTAATAGTTTTCTGAATGTTGCATGGCAGTTGGCGTGTAACTCAGCCAGCATTCTACTTTTGACTCTTTCCTTGAATCATCTTTTTGCTTGCATCTCTCATCCAAGCAAGAGCGCATCGCTATCGGGCGGCGCTTTCGGAACAGCCGACTCAGGAACGCAAGTCATGAACACCGAACAAATTCAAAAGTCATTGGATGATCTACGCCAGGAGCAGGCGCGCATTACCGAAGCCATTCGCACCCTCGAACATCTGCTCAGCGGCAGCGTTCCCAACCGGCTGAGCCCGGAAGGCCGGGCGCGCATCTCGGAAGCCGCCAAGCGCCGCTGGGAAGAGCATCGCCAGCAGGCCCAGTCTTCCAACCGCTCGCGCAACGCCAATTCCCCCAAAAAAGCCGCCTGAAGGGCTGGGTCACTGCTTAACGGCGCACTGGCCGCGTCGCTGCCGGGGACCCCGCCTCACGCAGGAAAGTGGGGCGGAGGGCAACGGTTCTTCCTTATTTCCTGCCAGGTCCCGTTCGCTGCCAGTCAAATCCTGGTGGGCCACGTTTCCGCCACCCAGGTGGAACGCTGGAACGGCGATGCATGAAACGTGGCCCCGCCGCCGCTTACGTGATGGGAGAGACTCTGCCCCGCCCCTTCAGCGCCGGGGTGAGGCTTGCCGCGCCACCAGATAGGGTGCCCAGCGGCGATATTGGGACGGTGTCACCAGCGCGCGCAGCAGCAGTTCCCGTTTATTGGCCAGTGGCCGGGCCCGCAGAATCCGCTCGGCTTCTCTCCGCTGCATCCCGGGCAACCGCATGAATTCGCTCAGACCGGCGCGATTCACATCTATTTTGTCTATTCGGCCGCGTCTGGTGCGGTCGCGCCGGCCCTGCGTCTTAAAATTGCTGCGCGCGTGCTTGAAATATCCGGATCGGTGCGGAGTGTGGGTTGCCGCCGGCTTGTGATCCGCCAGGCGAACCGCAAATACCCGATGAGGTTTCCGGCAGCCTCCGGCCAGGGATAAAAGCGCGGCCAACGCCAGCAGTTGCCCATGCCGGGTTCGTGACTGCCTCATCATCTCACCGCCGGTAAACCATTGTAACCGCATGGTTTATGTCGTCTGAATTATAAATGACTGCAGCGCGCCAAATAAAGTTGAAAATATTGTCTCCCCGCGCGTATTCCTCTTAGAGAACAAGAAATGATTTGCTCCTGGCGGGGGTTGCGGTTTGGAGCTTGCGCAATTCTGAAGACCTTTGTGTATATGCACATGGACGTGCGGCAATTCGAACAGGCTGTTGCCGATCACCAGCGCATGGTCTTCAACCTGGCCTTGCATGTGTTGCGCGATCGCGCCCTCGCCGAAGAGCTGGCGCAGGATGTTTTTTTGTCGCTCTACCAGCAGGGCGATCGCATCGAATCGCCGGAACATCTGATGCGCTGGTTGCGTCAGGTAACTGTCCGTCGCTGCCTGGATCAGTTGCGTCGCCGGCGCTATCGCCGCTGGCTGCAGTTGAGTGAAATCGAATATGGGGTTGAAATCCCCGGCGGTTCCTCACATTCACCTTCCCGGGATCCATGGCTGGCCGGGCGATTGCAGCGCCTCATCCGTGCCTTGCCACCAGCTGTGCGCGTGGTGCTCGTGCTTCGTTATCAGCAGGACCTCGATGTGGCGGAAATTGGCCGCTTGCTAGGCCTGACCGAGCCTGGTGTCAGGAAAAAACTGCGTCAGGCTCTGACCCATTTGAAATTGCGTCTCGAATCTCCGCGCATATCAGGGCCGCGTGGGCCGGCGCTGCCTCCCGGCGCAAGCGAAACGGCTTTGTCTTCGGACTCGCAGGCACAGAACGGTGCCGAGTTGCTGCGGAGTTATACGCGATCGCAGGTCCGGGGCCCCCGCCCTGCGCAGCAGGATGGGGCCGGGGATCCCGCCTCACG
>JAKATS010000110.1 GCA_021818645.1 Acidobacteriota bacterium
ATGGTGTTTTTAGAGGGGCTTCAGGCTCCGTTGCAGGAGGTGATGGAGCTATCGGCGGAGAAGGAATTTCCGGTTTGGTTTCAAATGCTATCGCCGCAATTGGCGCATCAACTTCAGCAATGATGTCCGCTGCCTTTGACTCGATGGCAATCGCATGCACCGGAGCTTGATTGACAGCGGCGGGTTTGGGACTTGAGTCGTTGCATTTCGTTTCAGCCGGTTGCGCCAGGCGTAAGCGGAGTTGGGCCTCCAGCACGGCATCGCGCCCGGCTACCAGATTGAGCCAGGCTTGCAGAGCCGGCGTGGGAATGTCGCTCCGCTGGCTCCAGGTTTCAAAAAGAGCCAGCCAATGCGGCCGCAGGGCCTCACGGCGTAATAACTCTGAATCGCAAACCCAGGCCGTCAGGCGGTCGCCATTCCCGGATTCCAGCAGCAACTGGCCGAAGTCGCGCGCGGTTTCGTCCGCTCCGCTCTCGATTGCGGCTCGCGCCCAGGATCCGGCTAAATCCAGATCGCCGGATTTCGCGGCCAGCCGCCAGGCGCGCGCGGCCGTGGCTGCATCCGGCAGGCTGCCCGGTTCCGGAAGCCATTTGAGCACGCCGGCGGCATCGCCCGACCAGGCGGCGAGTTCCGCCCGTGCCAGGCGATAGGGCGGCCAGCGCGGATCAATTCGCTCCAATTCCTGGAGCAGACTGGCGGCCAGGGTTAATTGCGGTTTTTGGGCCGTAGTGGCGAGTTCGAGTCCGGCCAGCAGACGGGCCTGCGCCTGGTCTTGTTCCCCGGCCTGGGCCAGCGCCCGGCCCCAATGGAGGCAGGTTTCCGCCTGGGGCGTTTCCGCCTGCGCCAGCAGGGTATAGGCCTCGGCTGCGGCTTTCCATAGCCGGTGTTGACCCACCCGTTCAATCACCTGATGCAGTGCCGCTGCCGCCTCGACCCGGCTGCCCTGGGCCAGCAGGCTGCGCGCCAGCCGCAGTTCGGATTCCGTGGAGTCCGGCTCGAATTTGAGAATCTTGCGCCAGAGTGCGGCGGCGCGGCCATGGTAGCCTTCCGAATCCAGACGCTCGGCGAGGCCGCGGAACAGTCGAGCCGCATCGCTGTTGCGCCCGGCCCGGGCATAAAGATCCCCCAGCGGCATGATCAGATTGGAGTTGCCGTGGTCGGTTTCCAGCAGCTGCTCATAGACCTCGATGGCCGCGGCGGTTTTCCCTTGCCGGACCAGTTTTTCCGCGCGTTCGCGGCTGAGTTTAGGCTGCAGGCCGAACATAAACCCGAACTTATCATAACGCTATTGTCGGCTGGCCTTGGGATCATCTGCCGCATAATCAAAAAGCGTGGTTCCTGTGGGTAAAAAACCGGGTTCGAAGCCGGGGTCCAATCCGGCGCCTCAGGCGTCCCATCCAGGCTCCGAGGCATTCAGTCATGGCCGGGCGTTATTCACCGACTTCTATCAGCTGACCATGGGGGCCGCGTATCTGCACGCTGGAATCGCGGAAAACCGGGCCAGTTTCGAGCTGTTCGTGCGGCAGTTGCCGCGCGTGCGCTCGTACATGGTTTTTGCCGGTCTGGCCCAGGTGCTCGATTATCTGGTGAATCTGCGTTTTACCGGCCGCGAAATCGCCTATCTGCGCCGCCATCCCGCGCTGGCGCATGTGCCCCGGGCTTTTTTTCAGCGGCTGGAAAGACTGCGCTTTAGCGGCGACGTATGGGCGCTGCCGGAGGGCATGCCGGCTTTTGCCGGCGAGCCGCTGCTGCGCATTGAAGCGCCGCTGCTCGAAGCCCAGCTGGTGGAAACCTATCTGCTTTCGATGATCAACTTCCAGACCAGCGTGGCGACGAAAGCCGCGCGCCTGGCGCAGGCGGCCCGCGGCCGGCCGATTATGGAGTTCGGCACCCGGCGCGCGCATACCGCCTTTGCCGGACTCTACGGCGCCCGCGCCGCCTACCTGGGCGGCTGTGCGGGAACTTCCAATGTGGCGGCTGGGGTGGAGTTCGGCATCCCGGTGGGCGGCACTTTTGCCCATTCGTATGTCCTGGCCTTCGCCAGCGAACCGGAAGCCTTCCGCAACTATGTGGAGACATTTCAGGAGCATGCCACGCTGTTGATTGACACCTATGATGTGGCGCATGGCGCCGAGCTGGCAGCCCGGCTGGAAGGCCCGGTGCGGGCCCTGCGGCTCGACAGCGGCAGCGCGCTGCCGCTGTCGCGGCAAATGCGCGGCATTCTCGACCGCGCCGGCCGGCGGGAAACCCAAATCATGCTCAGCGGCGACTTGAACGAGTACCGAATCGAGGATCTGATGCGGCTCGGGGCCCCGCTCGATTCCTTTGGCGTGGGCACGGAGCTGATTACCTCGATGGATGCCCCCGCATTGGGCGGTGTTTATAAGCTGGTTGAAATTGAACGCCAGGGCCGCGCGGTTGCCACGGCCAAATTCAGCTCCGATAAAGTTACCCTCCCGGGCCGCAAACAGATTTATCGCTATCACAGCCGCAATGGCCAGTATCTGTACGACTGGCTGGGGTTACAGGGGGAAGCCGCTCCGGTGCGGTCCGCAACCGACTGCCGTCCATTATTGCGCCCGGTCATGCGTGCCGGCGGTTTGCTGCCGGCCGCCGGGCAAAACCTGGAACAAGCCCGCCGTCTTTGCCAGGAACAATTGGCCATGCTGCCGGCCCGGTATCGCCGGCTGGTGGATGCGGGAAATTTTCCCGTGCGCATCAGCCCTCGCCTGCTCGCGTTGCAAAAGGAAGTGAAAAGACGACGAAATGATGCTGCAGAAATGCCGGCCGGCTGAAAAAGAACCCGGCCGGAGAGGCGTAGCCGGACGCCTGCATGGAATATCACGGGAACTTGAAACAGAAAATGAATACACCTTTGCCATTGCTTGCCATTGCCGGCCGGCCGAATGTGGGCAAATCCACGCTCTTTAACCGCCTGACCCGCAGCCGACGGGCGTTGGTCGGCAACGAGCCTGGCATCACGCGCGACCGCATCTATGGAATCGGAGAATGGCGCGGGCGGAGCTTTCGCGTGGTTGATACCGGCGGCATCTTGCCGGGCGAACGAGACATGATTCCCGCCGAAATCCTCCGTCAGGCGGAACGGGCGCTGTCTGAGGCCGCGGTGATCGCATTGGTTACCGATGCCCGCCAGGAGGTGACGGCAGCCGATCTGGATCTGGCGCAACGGCTGCGGCGCTGGGCGAAACCGCTGCTGCTGCTGGTGAATAAAGTTGATTCCGAGCGCCAGGAAATGGAGCTGGGGCGGTTTTACCGGATGGGCGTGCCCGCT
>JAKATS010000271.1 GCA_021818645.1 Acidobacteriota bacterium
GTTCGGAAATTTATTTCAACGCGGCCGGGCGGAAGCCGAGCCGGAAACGGGCGGCGATCTCGAATATGCCGCCACCATCGGCTTCTGGGACGCGGTCAAGGGCGCGGTCCTGCGCCTGCAGGTGCCGCGGCAGGAGATGTGCCCGCAGTGTAAAGGCTCCGGGGCGGGCGGCCCCGGCGGCCCTTGTCCTGAATGCGGCGGCAAGGGCCAGATCAGCCAGAAAATCGGGGATATGCGCTTTAACCGCAAATGCCCGGCCTGCGCCGGCTCGGGCAAGGTGGGCGCCCGCTGCCCGCGCTGCCATGGCCAGGGACACATCCCCCGCGAGGAAACCATCGAAGTGCGCATCCGCCCGGGAACCCGCGAAGGCGCGCGGCTGCGCCTGGCCGGCAAGGGAAACTGGGGGCCGCGCGGCTATGGCGATCTTTATGTCGTGCTGCACATTCAGCCGCACCCGCTGTTCCGGCGCGAAGGCGACGACATTACTTTGCAGGCTCCGATTACGGTGGCCGAAGCCGCGCTGGGCGCCAAAATCGAAGTCCCCACGATTGACGGCGCCGCGCTGGTGAAAATTCCGCCCGGCACCCAGACCGGACAGCGCTTCCGGCTGCGTGAGCGCGGCGTTCCCTCGGCGGTGCGCGAAGGCGCCCGCGGTGATCAGTACGTGGAAGTTCAGGTGGTGGTGCCCCGGCTGACGGACGAACGCAGCAAGGAACTGCTGCGCGAATTGGCCCGGCTCAACCCCGCTGACGTGCGCGCCGAGCTGCCGCATTTGGCCGCCCGTCGCGAGTAGCGGCTCGGCTGCGTTGCGCACGGCTGCTCCCGTGCCCTGCACGGTCTTGCGGCTGGATACGGATGACGCCATGGTGAAAAAACGAGGACGCGCGGCCTTCATGATCTCGGCGGTGGCCGAGCAGTATGGCATCCACCCCCAGACCCTCCGCCTCTATGAACGCGAAGGCCTGTTGAAGCCTTCCCGTACCGAGGGCAATACCCGGCTCTATACCGAAGAAGACCTGCAGCGGCTGGAAATTATTTTGTCGTTGACCCGCGACATGGGTGTCAATCTGGCCGGCGTCGAAGTCATTCTCAAGCTGCGCGAGCGCATGGCCCGCATGCAGCAGCAGATGCAGGAATTCGTGCAATTTGTGCAGGATGATCTGATGCCGCGCCCGGAGAATGCCAACCGCGAAGCGCTGGCGCCGCTGCGCCGTACCCTGCTCTGGCCGCGCAAGCGCTGATCCTGCCTCCACTTCCAAGCTGCGCGGTTATCGCGCTAATCGCAGCGCCTTTTGAATGCCGGCCGACGCGAGCGGCGCCATGACTGCGTAGCCGGCAGGAGAAGGATGAACCCCATCGGCACTGAGCCGGTGCGGCAGGCCGCCGGCGGCATCGGCCATGGCCCGGTAATAGTTCACATAAACCTCGTGATGCCGGCGGGCATAGGCATGGATCCAGCGGTTCAGTTGAACGATCCTGGCTGCGGGATTTTTTAATTGCGGATGCCACCAGTAATGAACGGATGGCAGTACCGCGCACAACACCGCACGGATGTGATTGGCGCGCGCCAGTTGCGCCATGGATGCTAGATTACCTTCCGTCTGGGTCAGGGGGATCGGCCCGGTGTTTTCCGCCAGATCATTGGTTCCCGCCAGGATCAGCACCACCCGCGGCCGCAGCGCGATCACGTCCTGGCGGAAACGCAGCAGCATCTGGGATGATGTCTGCCCGCTGATGCCGCGGTTGATGTAAGGCTTGCCAGGAAACGAGCGGTGCAGACGCCAGCCCGCGGTGATGGAATCGCCCATGAAGACGACCCGCGTTTGGCCGGGGCGCGGCGGTCCCAGCTTCCGGTCGGCGGCCTGAAAATGCTTGAGATCGCCGTAATCCACCAGCAATTTGTGGTCAAACTGGGCCCAATATGTTCCCGACTGCCAGGACGGCGCGACGACTTCAAGCGGCGGTTTGGCCGCGGACCGCGCCGGCGACTGCGCCCGCAGTCCGGGCGCGAAGCTGGCCAGCCCCAGGCATACGGCTGAAATTTTGCTGACTGTGTGGATGCGGCGTGTCATTCCCCGATTACATCCCGGCCCACGCCCGCCGTCAAGTTCGAAATATCTCTCAGGCGGAAATGTGCGGTGAAGGATGGTCAGGTGCCGGAGCAGGCCAGCCGCTGGCCAGAATCGCAATCAAAATGCATCCGGCGCCGAGCATTTGCCGCCCGGCCAATTCTGAATGCAACCAGTACCAGCCCCCCAGCCAGGCAAAAACTGGCTCCAGCGCCAGCAGAATGGCGACATGATTGGCCGGAGTATATTGCTGCGCCCAGGTCTGCAGGGTAAAGGCCAGCGCCGTGGCCAGCACCGCCAGGAATGCAATCAGAGCCCAGAGCTGTGGCGAAGATTTCCAGACCATGGGTTCGGCCCAGGGCGCCAGCATGGCGAATAAAATCGCGGTCACGGCCACTTGCAGCACCGCCAGCGGCTGATACGGCAGGCGGGCGCAATAATTTTCGAGCGCCTGGATCATGCCGGCAAACGCCACCGCGCCGAGCAGGGTCAGGCCATCGCCGAGCCGGGGCCAGCCGCTCCAGCCGGCGCGGGCGAAGGCCAGAAAATACAGCCCTGCCAGGGCTAATAGCGCGCTCAGCCAGACCCGCGGCCGCGGCGATTTCCGGCGTTGCAGTGCGCCCAGAAAAGGCACCAGAATCACGGAAAAACCGGTGAGAAAGGCCGAGCGGGCGGGGGTGGTATAGCGCAGGCCCTCGGTTTGCAAAACAAACCCGGCCGTCATCCAGCCGCCCAGCGCCAGGCCGGCTCGCCAGATTGCCGGGGTCAGGCAGCGCAGCCAGCGGCGGTAGATCAGCGCCAATAGCAGTGCCGCCAACCCCATGCGCACTGCATTCAAGGCCAAAGGTGAAGCCTGCCGCAGCGCCTGCTTGACGGCCACAAAACTCATGCCCCAGATGAGGGTGGCCGAAAGTAATGCCAGATCAGCCGGCCAGGCGTGCCCTTTCGCCGGAGTTTGAGAACCCGGATTCATGTCTCCGGCTCCGCCAGGCAGAGCAGCAGCAGCAAAATGCGCCGCAGCCCGCGCATGCGGTCGGTGGGATCGTACCATTCGGCGAGGGTATGCGTGGCCGCGCTGGCGCCGCCGGCGCCGAGCGTGACGGCTTCGCAGCCCAGGGCCAGCGGAACATTGGCGTCCGTCGAGGCCAAACGAGGCTGGGTGCGAATGCCCAGCCAGGCGTCCACCGCGCGCAAAGTGCGCC
>JAKATS010000146.1 GCA_021818645.1 Acidobacteriota bacterium
GGCGCGGACTGTTCCAGAGCTTGCGCAATGCAGCAGTTAAAATGCGGCATCAGCGCCACCACCAGATCGGGCGGATGGGATTGAAAAAATTCCGCCAGCAATTGCACCAGCAGCGGCCGGCGCCAGCGGATCAAAGCCTGCAGGATGGGCACCATCGCGCCCATGCCCCAGGTCCAGCCGCGCGCCAGCAGCCGGTTGTAAATGCCCTGGGTATCGAGATGAAGAAAGCGCTGGAACAGATCGGCCGGGCGGAGGATTTCCTGCAGGTCATAGAGCTCGACTTCGGCGGGCGCCGGCGCGGACCGCAGGACCGCGGCCAGCGACTCGGCGGCGGCGCGATGACCGCCTCCGGCATTCACGTAAAATAATTGAATCCGCGGCATAGACAGTGCGGCTTATGGACATCCGGAAGCGGTGCTGCCGCATTTCGTAAGACTAACAAGCAGCCCGGTGATGACGAAAGAAGAAATCAAACGGCAGAAACTGCGCTCGCGCAGCCAGGCCAAACAGCCGCCGCCGACCCGCAAGATCGCCGGGCGCAAACGCAACCTGGGTCCGCTCAGGCATTCGAAACGGCAGCGGCTGGAAGAGGAAGAAATCTGAAGCTGCACGGGTAGCAAAAATCATTTAAATGCCGCGGTACATGCCCCCATCCACTAGAATCGTCTGCCCGGTGATATAGCTGGCCAGTTCGGAACATAAAAATACCGCCGCGGCGGCAAATTCCCGGGGCTCGCCCAGGCGGCGGAGCGCGCTGCGGCTCGCCCAATCGGCGAGAACGGCGGCTTCGGATTCAGCTCCAGCCACGGCCCGGCCCCGCGCCAGCTGGCGCAGCCGGTCGGTGAGGGTATAGCCCGGGCCCAGATTGTGCACCAGAATGTTGTCCGGGCCGTATTCATTGGCCAGACTGCGGGCTAGGCCAAGGACGGCCGCGCGGACAGTATTGGAAAGCACCATGTTTTCGATAGGCTGCTTCACGCTCATGGAAGTGATCATTAAAAACCGGCCCCAGTGACGTTTTTGCATGAGCGGGAGGGCGGCCTGGGCAAAGGCGACATGGCTGATCAGGCTTAACTCGCAGGCGGAACGCCATTGGCTGAGCGTGGTCTGGGCAAAGGGAGCCGCGGCAGGGCCGCCGGCGTTGCTGACGCAGATATCGAGACGGCCGTATTTTTTCGCTGCGGCTTGCACGAAATCCGCGACCGCGGCACTGTCGGTGACATCAAGAGCCCGCGCCCACACCGGGACGCCATAATTCCGGGCCAGCTCCGCGGCGGTGGATTGCAGGCGGGCGTTGTCGCGGGCGCATAAGGCCAGATGCACGCCTTCGGCAGCCAGGGCTTCGGCTACGGCGCGGCCCAGCCCGGTGCTGGAAGCGGCCACGACGGCGGCACGGGATTTAAGACCAGGTTCCATGGTTATTTATATTGCATGCAAGCTGGAGAATTGCAAAACCGCGCAGCCGCCACTCACATGTACCTGATTCAGGCGTTCTGCATGACGTTACCCGATCCCGGAAATGGACATTGGGTTTATGCTGGCAACATGCCGAAAACAAATCCTGGTGCATCTCCTGCGACCGGCGATGAAAATGCCGAAAACAGTTTTGAGCAGTGCCTGGCGCGGCTGCAATCCATTCTGAATGAACTGGAGAAACCGGAGCTGCCTCTCGAACAATCCATGCGGCTGTTTGAGGAAGGGATGCGGCTTTCCGATCAATGCCGGCGCCAGCTCGAGGCGGCCGAAGGCAAAATGGAAATCCTGCTCAAGCGCAATGGCCAGGTGACGGCGCAGGAATGGTCTCCGGAAGGGGAAAATTAGAAAATCAAGTGAATAGCTCAGATTCAAGACTCATAAGGAAGGGCTTTTAGCTGATGAGGCGGCGTTCCTGGCTGAAATAGTAGCGATGCTTGCCATTGCGCTTTGCCTGATAGAGCGCCATATCGGCGGAGCGCAGCAGGGCCGCGGGCGCAGTGGCATTTTCCGGGGCGAGGGCGATGCCCAGGCTGAGATCGAGGTGCAGCGGACGTTCCATGCCGGGAGTGCCGGCGGCCTGGATGGGGGTCTGGCGGACCGCTTCGCGCAGCCGGGTGGCGACAAAGCGGGCGCCTTCGTGATCGGTATCGGGAAGAATGACGGCGAACTCATCGCCGCCGAAGCGGGCGACAGTGTCAATTTCCCGCATATCGCGGGTGAGAATGCGGGCCAACTGGCGCAGGGTTTCATCGCCGATATGATGGCCATAGCTGTCGTTGATCTGTTTAAAGTCGTCGAGATCCAGCAGGAGCAGGGCGCAGCTGGTGCGGTTGCGCAGCGCGCGTTTAATTTCCTGCTCAAGCGCCTGCTCGAAAAAGCGCCGGGTTTTGAGCCCGGTTAAATAATCATTGAAGGCGAAGCGCAACAGGTGATGCAGGGCCTGCGAGTGCGCGATCTGGGTTTCGGCCAACAGGCTGACGATCCATAGCAGGTGAGCATCGGCAGGCTCGAAGGCAGGCGGGTGAAGCCGGTAAAGCTGCAGAGAGCCGGCCGGGCCGTGTCCGCTGAACAGGGGGATGACGACGCCGTTGCTCATGCCCAGACGGGATAAAAATCGGTCCAGCCGTGGGTCCACCCCAGGCACGGCCAGCATCGGCTGGCCCGCCGCCATGGCCCACTGATGCAAAAGGTTTTCTTCTTGTGGCGGAGGTTCCTGCGGCCAATGGCGGGGAATCTGCAGATGCGGCAAATGCGGATCGGACGGGTGGCCGAGCAGCACTAGTTGCCGGTCGGAACTGGTGATGCCGTCGGTGATATCCAGCATCAACTGGGCCAGGACGGGAAAACTCATTTCCATACCGCCCAGCAGAGCCATGCGCAGTAAGCTGTTGAGCGCCGTCAGCCGCTGCGCGAATATTTCCGGCCGCAGCTCACTGAAAACCTCGACCAGCAATTGCGGGGGAATGTTTTCGGGGCTGACGTGATCCGGCTGCATGCCTTGATCCAGGGAAAGCCCTATGGCCATGGGAGTTGGATGCCGGTTCGACAGAGACTTTGCCGATGACCATGGGGGACTTTTACATACCGCAATCAGATTTGAAATGCCGGCAGCCCCGCATAAAAATCATGGTTTCGCTTTGGAAGCGGTCCGTTTGTATTGCTTATGAGGACGACGAATCATCTT
Organism: Acidobacteriota bacterium; assembly: GCA_021818645.1. Classification (GTDB taxonomy): domain Bacteria; phylum Acidobacteriota; class Terriglobia; order Terriglobales; family SCQP01; genus JAKAZV01. The sequence continues at coordinate 3,161 of JAKATS010000146.1, forward strand.
GTCCTGGTTTCAGGTTTCAGCCCCGGCCAATCACGGGCCATATGCATCCAAATCCCCCCCCCCTTTAGGGGAATTGCAATCGAAATCCAGCCGCGATAGGTTTGCCTCTAC
>JAKATS010000066.1 GCA_021818645.1 Acidobacteriota bacterium
ACTCGATATCTTCAGCGGCAAAATGACCCTGGCCGCGATTTATGCCCATGCCGAAGGCAATGAAGCCGAGCGGGGATACTGGCGGGAACTGCTGCGGCCGGGCGCGGAAAAGCTGCACAATCTGACGGACGTGCGCGCTTTGTTAGAGCGCCGGCAGGGCCTGGCGCGGGCCCGGGCGGAAGCCGCGGCGGAAGCGGAAAAAGCCGCCGAACATCTGCGGCCGCTGCCGGATTCAGCCTATCGCCAGGCGCTCGAGCGGCTACCGGCCTGGGTGCTGGTGCGCCAAGCTTAATCCGACACTTTCACGCCCGCTTACCCATGCCGCGCAGCCATCTGGAAAACGAAATCAAGCTGGCCATTGTCCAACCCGCCCGGATGAGACAGCGGCTGCGCGCGCTGGGTTATGAAATCAAAACACCGCGGCGACGGGAACGGAACTGGATCTATGACGATGCGGCGGGACATTGGACCCGCCAGGGGCGGCTGCTGCGCCTGCGCCAATATGGCAACCGGTGGCTGCTGACCGCCAAAGGCCCGATCATACCAGGAGCGCATAAAACCAGGCGCGAGGCGCAGATGGAATTGCCGGAAGGCCGGTCATTTCAGGCGTTGGCCGAGACGCTAGGGTTACAAGCGACGATTGGCTATGAAAAATACCGAACCCTCTGGCGCCATCCCCAGATTGCAGGTGAAATCGCCTGGGATGAGACCGCAGCCGGAGATTTTCTGGAATTAGAGGGCACACCGTCCTGGGTCAAGCGAACCGCCCGAGCCCTCGGCTATACGCCGGACGATACCATTCGCAAAAGTTATATTGAATTGCTTCATGCGACCGCCAAGACATCGCCAGAATGAAACCGCATCAGGCATAATTGCGGCAGACATGGTGACTCCAGCATGAGTTCAATCAACCGAGCCGCGGGCGAGATTCATTGCAAGCTGGTTTATTACGGTCCCGGCCTGGGCGGGAAGACCACCAACCTGCAATATCTCTACAGCCAACTGCCGCCGGAACGACGCAGCCAGATGATTTCCCTGGCCACGGAAGGCGACCGCACCCTGTTTTTCGACTTCCTGCCGCTGGAACTGGGCCAGGTGCGCGGCTTTCGCACCCGCCTGCATCTGTACACCGTGCCTGGCCAGGTATTTTATAAATCCAGCCGGCTGATGATCCTGCGCAATACCGACGGCATCTGTTTTGTCGCCGACAGCCAGCCCGAGCGCCAGGAAGCTAATCTGGAGGCGCTGGCCGATCTTGAGTCCAACCTGAGCGAATTGGGACAAAAGCTGGCCGATATGCCCTATGTGCTGCAGCTGAATAAACGCGATCTGCCGACCGCCCTGCCGGTGGAAGAGCTGACGGCGAAATTACGCCGCGGCCAGGAACCGGTGATCGCCGCCTGCGCCGCCAATGGGGAAGGGGTGGCGGAAACGCTGCAGGAATTAGCCCGGCGGGTGCTGGCGCGGCTGGCCGCCACAGGATAATAATGATCGGCGCGGTCATGGCAGGGGCACGCTTTCCCGCACCTTTCCAGTGTCCGGACGCGACAACTCTCCATACTCATGTTTGAACAATTCCCGACGCTGATTGAAAACCTGCTGCTGGGCCGCAGCATCGAGCGCCGGCTCCGCTTTGCCCGGCGGGTGCCGCGCTGGCTGATTGAAAAAATCCAAATCGCCGAGTTCCAGGAAACCCTGTCCCGGGTGGGGCGCCAATCCAGTTTTTACCGCGAGCGTTTTCAGGCAGCGGGCGTGAAGCCGGGGCAGGTGAAACAGCCGGCCGACTTAGGCGATTTTTATACTACCGCCGACGATCTGCGCGCCCAGCCGACGGAGGCCTTTGTCTGCGCACCACCGCAGATGGGCTTTGAAACCACCGGCACCACGGCCCGCAACAAGCGCCTGTATTTTTCGAATGAAGAGGTACACGACATCGGATTCGAAGGCGCCACAGGTTTATGGAACCTGGGGCTGCGGCCGGATGACCGCGTGGTGGACGCCTTCGATTACGCCTTCTGGAACGCCGGGGTCACGCTGCTGCATTCACTCAATGCCATAGGCTGCTTTCACGTGATCGCCAGCAAGCTGCCGCCGGAAGAGTTTTATGAGCGCATCCGCGACTACCAATTCAACGTACTGATCGTGGATACCGCCTGGCTGGTGGCCTTTACCGAAGTGGCCGAACGGCGCGGGGTCTGGCCGGTGAAGTTCATACTTTCCGGCAGCGAAAATCTCAGCCCGGCGACCCGCGCCTGGGCGCAGCGGGTATGGAACGCACCCGTGTATCAGGCCTATGGGCAGACGGAGTCGCTCGGGGCCACCGGCATCGAATGCCCGGCGCAAAAAGGCTACCACCTGAACGAGTTCAACTTATTATTCGAGCTGCGCGACCCCAACCCTGAAGGCTACGGCGAACTGGTCTATACCACACTGGTGCGCAAAGTGATGCCGCTGGTGCGCTATCGCAGCAACGACATTACGCGGTTTGTGGATGAGCCATGCGGATGCCCGCTATCATGCATGCGCCGCATCGACAAGATCGCGGGCCGCGCCGATGAAATCGTCTCCTGCGGCATGGGCATGATCAGCCCCTGGATTTTCGAAACCTGGCTGGGCGAGGTGGCCGGGCTGGCCAACGACTGGCAAATCGCGGTCACCAGCCAGGGACCGCGCGACCGCCTTGAGCTGCGTCTGGAACTGAGCGAAAACACGCCGCGGCCGCCCGCCGAAATAGCAGCCGATTTGACGAACAAGCTGGAGCGGCAATTTCCTTATTATTTTAAAAACTGGAAGATGGGCATGTACGAGATCGGTTTCCGCTTTCTACCGCGCGGCACATTACGGCCCGGCGGGCCCCGACGCAAACTGCGGCGGGTCATGGACGAGCGGGTGCCGGAGGCGGCGAAGTCGGCGGTGGCCGGCGAAGCCTAATCCGGAACCACGCAACCTGGCAAACATCAATTCGGCGGACACGGAAACCAGCTAAAAATCCTCGATTTTAATGGCGCAGAGCAGCAGCATGGAAACGGGTGGAGACGATCGGAGCGGGTTCATTTCCGCCGGGTTTATGAGAACTCTCTAATCGTCTTCTAACCGGCAGTTAATGCCATTTCAGCAATAATTTGATTTTCAGGAGAGAATCCATGCCAACCACGAAGTCTGAACGGACCGACACGCCCGGGAAATTGGGAATATTAATGGCCGGAATGGGCGCCATCGCCTCCACTCTGGTGGCGGGCGTGGAAGCCGTGCGCATGGGC
>JAKATS010000068.1 GCA_021818645.1 Acidobacteriota bacterium
CTGGTGGTGCTGGCCCTGCTCGGCGCGGGGTTGTTTTATGCAATCAGCGTGCTGCGGGGCTGAATAAGCGAGAATAGATTCATGCCGCACAACCCGAAGCCGACCGAAGCGCGCCCGGCTGCGAATGCGGCCGATTCGGGCTGGGTGCTGGATGCGCTCGAAGCCGACCAACTGGTCGAGGCCCGCCGGGTGCCGCTTGGCCGCCGGAAATTGTCGCGGACGACACTGATTCTGCTCTGGCTGCTGCGCGCCTATGTCGTTTTTATGCTGGTGGTGATCGGAGTGCAACTCCACCGCACGCTGGGCTGAGCATTCCTTGCCTGGCACGGCTATTTCTGGCGCGGGCCCCTGCATGGCTTCGCTATTTCTGGCGCGGGCCCCGGCACGGCATGAATACACAAAACCTGCGGTTTTGTTTGCCACGCGTCCTGGCTTCTCTGGCGCGGGCCCCTGCACGGCATGAATACACAAAACCTGCGGTTTTGTTTGCCACGCGTCCCGGCTTATTGCAGCGCCGGCAGATTTGCGTGCCGGATCGCGGCGTTAACTGCCGGCAACGTCCGGGTCTGCAGTTGGCGCCAGCGCGCCAAAACGCTGTGCAGCAGGCCCAGGATCTGCCGGCCGGCTTGTAATTGCGCCACGGTCGGCGCCGCATCGGCTCCGGAAACGGAGTTGTACCCGGCCACGGAACTGTACAGGGTAGTCAGCAAGCCATTGACCCGCGCCAGATCGGGCGCCTGCCGGTGAGCATGGAAATGGAAGCCGCGCCCGTGCGGCGCGCCCAGCAAGGCGCGCAGTTGCAGTCGCAGCCGCCGCGCCTGCAGCAAGGCACTTTGCGCCCGCGGCTGGTTCTGCCAGCGCCGCATCCATGCGGCCACCTGATGGTGGAGAGATTTTGCGGCTTGATCGGCGCCGGCATCGGCCGCCAGCCCGCGGGTGATCCGCAGTTCCAGCGCCAGCTGCCGGAGGAGCGCCGCGGCGCTGACCTGGACCCGAGGATCGTTTTTCACGATCAATTTTTGCGTGTACACGCGCCGGTTGACGCTTAATTTCACGGTATAAATGCCGGGCAACACCACAGGCCCGCGCAGGCGACGCGGGGTCTGGCGCGGAATCGCCGCGATGGTGTAGTCGGCGCTGAAAATCCTGGGATGCGGATAGCGGAGACTCCAGACAAACCGGTTCAAGCCGGCATGATCGGGCAGATGCACCGGCGGCCGCAGCCAGTAGGCGGGAACATTGCGCGGACCCGGCACCGGCGGCGGAGCGATTTGTGTGTAGGTGCGGACCCTTTGCCCGGCGGAATCGTAAATGGAGAGCCGCAGATTCCGGGCCGGCGCGCGCAGGTTATAGTCGAGAATGGCGCCGTCCGGCGGGTTCTGACCCGCCGGAGTTTCCGGCGGCCAGGGGGTTTCCTGATTTTCATCACGGCGGATGCGTATAGCGGTTTCGGGCCGGTATAACACCGCCGTTTTTTGCGCCAGGGCCGGCGTCATCTGCCGCAGGCTGGCAATATCATCCAAGATCCAGAATGCCCGCCCGTGCGTGGCCACCACCAGATCGTTGTCGCGGATCGCCAGATCGCGGATGGACGCGGTCGGCAGGTTCAACTGCAACGGCTGCCAGTTGCCGCCATCGTCAAACGACACATAGACGCCGGTTTCCGTGCCGGCAAAGAGCAGGCCGCGTTTCTTCGGGTCGCAGCGCACCGCGTGGACGTAGTCGGTGGAGGGAATGCCGGCGCTGATTCGCTGCCAGGCGCGGCCGAAGTCGCGGGTGCGGTAAATATAAGGACGCAGGTCATTCACCCGGTGCCGGTTGATGGCGGCATAGGCCGTGCCGGCGGCAAAGGGCGAGGCCGCGATCAGGCTGATTTTGCTCCAGGCGGGCAATCCCGCCGGCGTCACGTTGCGCCAGGTTTTGCCGCCGTTGCGGGTCAACTGAATCAGGCCATTATCGGTACCGGCCCAGATTTCCCCGTGCGCGAGCGGCGAGGGCGCGATGGTATAGACCACGCCGGCGCGGCGCGCGCGCGGATTTTTCAACAGACCATCCGGATGAGCGCCCCACGGGCGCGCCATCGCCCCGCGGGTCAGGTCGGGGCTGATGCGCCGCCAGCTTTGGCCGCCGTTCACGGCAGTAAAAATATACTGCGCTCCGAAATAAAGCCGGTGCGGGTTGAGTTTCGAAAAGACCAGAGGCGAAGTCCAGGTGAAGCGCAGCCGGTCGCCCGGCGTCATCACCGGCTGGGGCGAAATGTCCTGACACTGGCCGGTGACGCGATCGCAGCGGGAAACCCCGCCGCCATAGTTGCCGCTGTACACGATCCCGGGATGCAGCGGGTCGGGAGCGATATAGCCGCTTTCGCCCGCCCCCACCTGATGCCAGTCGGCGCGGGTGATGGAGCCGTAGTTGCCGCGGCTGGAGATCATCATGGTGCCCGAATCCTGCTGCGCGCCATAGACGTTGAACGGGAACTGATGGTCGAGCGCCACGTGATACATCTGACCCGTCGCCTGGTTGTACCAACTGCTCCAGGTGCGGCCGTCATCGAGAGAAATTTTCGCGCCCTGATCGCTGCCCAGGATCAGCCGGCGGGGATGATGCGGGGCAATCCAGAGGGTGTGATAATCGTTGCCACCCGGCGCGCCGTCGAGGGCATGGAAGGTGCGGCCGCCGTCAATCGAGCGGTAGAGCGAGGTGTTGGCGGCATAAATGATATTGGGATTGCGCGGGTCGGCGAAGATGCCGCTGAAATACCAGGAACGGCCGCGGATGCGCATGTCTTTGGAAACCCGGCGCCAGCTTTTGCCGGCATTATCCGAGCGATATAAACCGCCATGTTTGTGAGCCCGGATGATGGCATAGACACGCCGGCCGGCGGCGGCCGCGACGCCAATCCGGCCGTCGGGCTGGGGCAGGCCATGGCCGGTGAGCGGCTGCCAGGTGCGGCCCTGGTTGGTGGATTTATAAATTCCGCCTCCGGCGCCGCTAAGCGGCGCATAGGTGCTCCAGAAAGGCCGGCGCACCTGCCAGAGCGCGGCATAGACAATGCGGGGATTGGAAGGATCAGCGCTCAGATCAATGGCGCCGGTATAGGGATTTTTATACAGCACCTTTTTCCAGGTGCGCCCGCCGTCGGTGCTGCGAAACACGCCCCGCTCCGGATTGGGCCCGTATGGATCGCCCAGCGCCGCCACCAGCACCCGGTTGGGGTTATGCGGATCCACGACGATGCGGCCAATGGCGCGGCTG
>JAKATS010000239.1 GCA_021818645.1 Acidobacteriota bacterium
ACCACCCCGGCTGGCAGGGGGACAAAGTGTCCCCGGCGCATGAAGCCGGCGGCATTGCCGTCGCTGCGGCTGATGGCCCAGCCGAAGAGCTGGCGCAGCGCCGCCGCGACCTGCGGAGACTGCTGCCGGTTCACGATGGCGTATTCGTAGTTGATGATGGGGTACGACATCCGGCCCGGAGCAAAGACCAGGCTGATCCGCTCGTCTTTCGGGGTTTTGGGCACCATCACCGCAGCCGCGGCATCGGCCGTACGGGCGCTGGGCAGGAGGAAATTGCCGGCCCGATTCCGGAGCAGCGCGATGCCCAGCCGGTCACGACGGATGGCGTTCTCAAAGCTGGTGCCGATGTAAGCAATGGAGTAGGGATTGTCTTTGATCGCGGTCACCATGCCGGGATTGCCTTCCGCCCCCAGTCCGCCCGACACCGCCGGCCAGCTCACGCTGGTGCCATAGCTGATCTGGTTGGCCCAGCTGGGGGTGCTGAACGACAGGTACTGCGTGAAGATGAAGGTGTCGCCGCTGCCGTCGGTGCGGTGCACGGGAATAATGACGTGATGGGGCAGTTTTACGCCGGGATTCAGGCCGCGAATCCGGGCATCATCCCAATAGCGAATCGAACCGGTATAAATGCCCGCCAGCACCGGACCGCTGAGCTTGAGATGACGGTAGTTCAAGCCCGGAAGATTGTAGTTCACCATCTGCATTGAAATCGCCAGCGGGATGTTCAGCATGTTGGGATGCATTTTTTCCATGGCATTGCTGAGATAGGCATCCGAAGCGCCAATCTGGGCGAGTCCGGCGATGGACTGCGAGATGCCGGTACCGCTGCCGGTGGATTGGGTGGTGATGCGCACATTCGAGTGCTGCCGGCGATAGACCGGAACCCATAAATTGAACAAGGGATAGAGCAGGCTGGATCCGGTTTCGAGCAGGTTCACAACCGGATCGGCCGCGAACAGCACCGGCAAGGCCAGAGCCAGGGCCAGCAGGCAGGTCAGAATGCGAGTGAAGCGAGGTTGGTGGTTCCAAGGCATGAATGAGGTCTCCTTGACGATCTCGACTTCAGAGTAACAACAATGAATTCCGGCTTTGATGACAGAATCATTACAGCGTGAAGACAATCAACTCCGGTATTTGCCCCGAAGGCATTTTTTCCGGCTGGCGGGGAGGCAACTCATGGCAAGATGGAGCCTATGCCGATCGTGCCCTGGATCGCTGTGGTGGCGGGACTGGGCCTGACCGCCGCAGGGATGGGAGCGGCGCGGCTGCGCCGGCCCTCACCCCTGCAGAAAGAGCAACTGCGGCGCCAGCGATTATTGCAACACGGCCGGCTGGCAGCAGGAGAAATACTTGAGTGGTTTGCGGCGCCACCACCCAAGCTCAAAACCCGCCGCCGCAAGCCAGCTCCCATACCACCCCCATGCACCCGGCTGATCTATCGCTACGAAGTGGCCGGGGTATGTTATGAAAGCTCCCAGGATGAAGAGCTGGCCGATCCAGCCGCCGCCGGGCTATTGCCTGGGACGCCGATCAGCATTAAATTTGACCCGCGGAATCCGGGCAACGCCATGCTGCTACTCGAGCCCACTACCCCAGGTGCGCGGGAAAGCATGCGAATGCAGGCTGCGGGAAAATAGAGTCTGCTTTACAAAAGACTGATCAGCAAACCCAACGCGGCGCTGAACATGACCAGAATCGTGATCCAGCCCATCAGATTGATGGCACGGGTGTTGACCCAGGGCCCCATGGTCTGCGGATCCTGCGTGATGCGCAATACGGCCAGCATGAGAAATGGGGTCGAGATGCCCTGCACGATGCCGGCATAGACCAGGGCATGCATGGGGTTTAACCCCAGCAGATTCATACCGATCTCGGCCAGGGTGAGCAGCGTGGCGGTGATATAAAAAGCCGGCGCTTCCCGCGGATTGGCCCGCAGGCCATGCTTCCAACCCAGGCTTTGGCAGATATCGAAGGCGGCGCCAATGGTCATGACCGGCAGCGCCAGCAACCCCGTTCCGATCATGCCGGCGGCAAAGAGCCAGCCCGCAGCCGGTCCGGCCAGCGGCTGCAAGGCCCGCGCCGCCTGAGCCGCGCTCTGAATATGAAAGACGCCGGCCTGAAACAGGGTGGAAGCAGCGGCCAGCAGGATGAAATACATCACCAGATCGGAAAAAAACACGCCCAGCGCGATATCATAGCGGGCGCGGCGCAGCTCACCGGCCGTGGTGCCGGCCCGGTCGCTGAGCCGGCGGCGACCCATGCGGATGTCTTCTTCCACATCCTGATTGGACTGCCAGGTCAAAAGATACGCCGACAGATTCGAGCCGATGATCGCGACCAGCAGGCTGAAAAATTCCCGATTGAACTGGAGATGGGGCAGCAGAGTGGCCGCGAGCGCGGTGCGCCAATCCGGACGGGCCAGCCAGCCCGCGCCGATGTAGGCGAGCAGGCAGAGGGTGATGACGCGGAAAATATTGCGCAGAATGGCATAGCCCTGGATCTGTAAAACCAGCACGGCCGCGCCCACCCCGAGCGCCGCCAGACTCAGCTTCACCGGCCAGAGCAGGTGAATACCGGCGGCAATGCCGCCCAGATCCGCGCCCGCCTCAATCAGGTTCCCGAGCGCCGCCGCGATTAACAGGGTCAACAACACCCGGCGCGAATACCGCAGCCGAATCACCTCGAACAATCCCTGGCCGGTGACCTGGCCGACCTTGGACGCCAGATAGACGACGGTGAAAGTCAAGGGCAGGATCCAGAGCGCGGTCCAGAGAATGCCCGGCCCCAGCGCGGCCCCGGCGGCGGAATACGTCCCGATCGCCGAAGGATCATCATCTGCAGCGCCCGTGATCAACCCCATGCCCAGGGAGCGGAATGCCTGCCGGGACCGGTGATGAGGCGTTCTAGATTGCCGCCGTGCGATGAGGGACGGATCGGGCTTGCGGCGATCGTGGGCAATGATCGGAAGACGATGTTGTTGCCTGCGCCACTGCTTCAAGGCGCGAAAAATTTCCATGCTATGGGTTTGGAAGCAGAGCAGCCGGCCAAAGTTTGACTACCTTGGTTCAAAGTGGCCGCATGCGATTCAGCCGGCGCGTCGTATTGTCTTGAGCGGCTTTTCGCGGAATTTTAATAAGGCAGCGCAAACAGACAACTTTTTTTCTGCCTCAACCCGGCACCCGATGGACTTAACTGTATTTATATCAATGAGATAGCGGGTGCCAGGAGGGGTTTTCAGCCCGGCGCCGA
>JAKATS010000399.1 GCA_021818645.1 Acidobacteriota bacterium
TGTGATGGAGAATGATCGGCGTCAGAATGAATGACAGTACGGTGGATACCGCAAGGCCGGCATAGCTCAGCGCCATGCCGCGCAGCACCGGCGATGTACGGACCACTTCTTCGCCCAGAAGCTGACTTGCCAACTTGCGCATCATGTGGTGGGCCACCCCAGCAGCCGGCGAACCCAGGGAAAGACGGGCTGCAGCGCGGGCCGGCAGAAGTCGGCGGCGCGAAAAATGAGATATCGCCGGAGGCGGCGCGAGAAGCGCTTGCCGCCATGACGAAGACTGGTGCGGTAGGTGACCCATACATGGCGGGTACGGGCACGCGGGGCGCTAGTAATGCGGTTGGCGTGCAGGCGAAACCGGGATAAGACCTCAGGTAGGCGATGCGGAGGAAAATGCTTCGCCATGCGCAGCCAATAATCGTAATCGCCCGGAACGAGCGAAACATCCAGCAGTCCAACGGCTTCTATTACCTGCCGGGTGTAGAACGCCGAAGTGGTGGCGATATGGCAGTTGTCGTTCAACGCCTCGTCAAAATCAAAATCCTTGAGCATGAAACGCTTCAGGGTTTGACCAGATTCATTCACCGTTTCGTAGCCGCCGAAGACAAATTCAGCACCGGGATGGGCCAGATAGTAGTTGACAATGGTGGCAATAGCGCCGGGCGCGAACATATCATCCGCTCCCAGCCAGCCGAAGATATCGCCGCGGGCGACGAGGATGCCCTTGTTCCAGCCATCTTCGCCATTTCTGTCTTGCCCGGTGAAAAACCGCACCCGGCCGGGATAACGGGAGCTATATTCGGCCAGCAGGTCTAGCGTGCCGTCGGTCGAGCCGCCATCAGCGACAATATGTTCGATATGCGGGTAGCTCTGGCCCAGTGTGCTTTCCAGGCATGCGGCAAGAAAGGCTTTGCCATTGAGCACGGGGGTAATAATGCTGACCAGCGGCTGCCCGCCGGTGCGCCAACCGGAAGCCGCCGGGCTGGTCTCGGCCGGCACAACCGCCGGCGTGGGGCAATGACTGGCTGGGCTAGTTTCGGGCATGATCAGGTGGAGCGGGATAAAAATACTGAGTATTTATGGCCGGATTCGGCGGTACGTAACCGTTTCAGGCCGGACCGCCGGGCAGGGCATTCAGAATCGCGCAGAGGTCGAGGATTTTTTCCTGCTCCAGACCGGGATAATTGCCGATATAGAAGCCAAAGAAATGGACGTGCTCGACATTGGGAAAATCCTTATGGCAATCGTTGCCGAGCATTTTTCGCAGGTAGGGCTGGCGCAATTGGTTCCCGCCGCCGGCAGTGCCGCGGCGAAACTCCACGCCATGCGTCGCCAGCGCCTGCATGAGGCGATCGCGCAAGCTGGTATCCGGATGTTTCAGAATCAAGGTCAAGGCGTAATTACAATTGCCGGCGGTGGCAAAATCGGTCTGATAACGTTCCGGATCGAGATGCTCGAGAAAGAGCCGCAGATTTTCCACGCGTTGACGGTTATTGCCGTCGAGCCGAGGCAGTTGCGAGCGCCCGATCAGGGCGCCGATTTCGGTGGGGCGGACGTTATAGCCGGGAAAGGCAAAGATGAACTGCGGATGCAGGTCGTGGTATTGCGCCGCGTATGCGCCGCGCAGGGAAGCGGAAGTGGCTTCGCGCACCATGCCGTGCGAGCGCAGCATGCGAAAGGTTTCATACAGGTCCGCATCGCTGGTCGAGATCATGCCGCCCTCTATGGTGCTCAGGTGATGGGCGTAATAAAACGAGAAGTTGGCGATCCGGCCAAACGTGCCGAGCTTGCCGCCCTCAAAGCTGGCGCCATAGGATTCACAGACATCCTCGATCAGTAGAATGTTCCGGTCCCGCAGGCCGTCAAGTAACGCCCGATCCAGGGCGTTATATCCCAACACGTGGGTAAGAAAGACCGCCTGAGTCCGCGGTGTGAGGCGTTCGAGAACCTGCTGGGCATCGAGGCCCAGCGTGCGGCGGTTGATATCCACGAAGACCGGGGTGAAGCCGGTTTGCAGCACCGCGGCGATATCCGAGACCCAGGTCAGCGGCGGCACGATAATTTCCCCGCGCTTGCCCGACTCGCGCAAGGCGGCGAGGGTGAGCAGGTTGGCGGAGGCGCCAGAATTGACGAATACGCTGTGGGGGCTTCCCAGCCAGGCGGACCACTCGCGCTCGAACTCGCGCACCAGCGGGCCGTGGGTCAACTGCGGATCGTCATGCCGCAGATAGTCAACCACGGCATCCAGGTCCGCGCGCGAAATATTATTTCGCATCAGCGGCCAACCCAGATTTTTCGGTAAGTTCCTGCTCGCAGCCTGCATATATTAGAACGGTCCTTTGAATTGCACGACTTCCGGCGCCTCATGCGCTTCCGGCGACCAGGCTTTCGCCTGCCTATGAAGGAGACTATAGGCGGTGGAGGCGATCCGGGCGGCGTCGGGATAATAGAGATTTTCCAGGTTCCGCGTAGTCGGACAAGTAACCGGCTCAAAACCCAGCCGCGCCACCTGCAGCCCCGTCTCGCCTTGCAGCCGCTCGACGCTTCGGGCCACGATCTCGGCACTGGCGCCGCAGTTAGTCCAGGCGGAATCCACGACGAGCAGATGGCCAGTCTTGCGGGCCGAGGCGACCATTGTATTCATATCAAGCGGGCTCAACGACACCGGATCAATTACCTCCGCCTCAATGCCCACATCGCGCAGCAGGGTCTGCGCGCGCATGCACTCAATGGCCATATAGGAGATGCCGACCAGGGTGATATGCGAGCCAGGCGCCAGAATGCGCGCCCGCCCAAAGGGCACGGTGTAGGACGCCTCCGGCACGTGCCCCTGCTGATGGTGGATCATCCGGTGTTCGACGAACATGACCGGATTGTTATCGCGAATGCTCTCAATCAGGCAACCTTTGGCGTCATAGGGCGTGCTGGGGGCGACGACTTTGAGGCCGGGAATATGCATGAACAACGCATGCAGGCCTTGCGAGTGTTGCGCCCCCTGTCCCCAGCTCCGGCCGATCACGGACCGGATCACGATGGGAACGGTGACGGCGCCACCATACATGTAATGGCTTTTAGCGGCAATATTGACGATCTGATTCATCGCCAGCAGGACAAAATCCATGCGGATATGTATATGGATGGGGCGCATGCCGGCCAGCGCCGCGCCAATGGCCATGCCGGTCATGCCATCCTCGGCGAGCGGAGTATCCAGCACGCGATCCGGGCCGAATGCCTCCACCAGCCCCCG
>JAKATS010000386.1 GCA_021818645.1 Acidobacteriota bacterium
AATGGGACATCATGAAACCGCTCCCTACTCCACCGGTTCCCGGCAAGACCGAAGCCGAACGTTTCGATAACGCCGTCCGCAAGGTGTTCACCGTCTCGAAAGAGGAGATGCAGCGTCGGGAATCCGAATGGCAACGGACGCGTCGGAAAACTAAGCCAGCGAAGGAGCGGTAGCTCCTACCGCCGAATCCCGCAATCGGCAGTGACATCCCGCCACTTTGTCAACTATATTGTTACCCAAAATAGAAGTTCAACCTGCATCTTTAATTATTCGCATCCGTATGTTGGTATGGCATTTCGAGCAGTACGATAACCGTAACAAAAAGACCTGCATACTCAATGAACCAACCTCCACATTAGACTGACTGGGCGCTGGTCTGAAGAATCGAAAGATGGTCCTGAGTCTTGTTTTTGACCAACCGCGAAATTTCATTTGTCACCCTTCTATCTAATTGCAAATAAAAGCTTTATTTTTATTTTCCCGGGGCAGCGCCGTTGGCTTGATTTTTGTATGTTGTTGATAATAAATGGTTTATATCATTCAAAATCTGCGGTTTTGGGTTGGATTTTGATTTGTCACCGATAAGTCATTGAAAATAAAGATACTTAAGAATTGGGTGACAAATAAAAGTCACAATTTTCTGGAAAGTATCATACTTTTCAGGGCCCGACCATATGCTCAATTTACCAGCTTTTACGTTTACGCAATTCCGTTATATGCGCCGTATGATGGCGTCCATGCCAGGCATACAGCCCCATTAGGTCCACAATGCGCATGCGGCCATGCTCGGGGTGGGTCATGGGGCGTTCGCGCTCGGCGGCTGAAAGTGACCGCAGCAGGATGACCATGCGGGCATGCAGGGCCTCGATCAGGTCCAGTGAGGCGGCAATCGGCGCATGGCGCGCGTCTTCCAACTCCGCCCACTTGGCTTCAATGTAGGTCTTGATGTTGGGGTTGTCCTCCGTCAGCGCCAGCCGTATCCGTATCGCTGCGTTGGCATGGCTGTCGGCTATATGATGCACCACCTGCCGCACCGTCCAGCCGCCCTCGCGGTATGGTGTATCGAGTCGGCTCTCATTCAGCCCGGCAACGGCGGCGCTCAGCTTGCGGGGCAGCTCATCCAGGTCCTGCAGCCATTCATTCACCTGGGCGGGGCTGGGGTTTTCGACTTTAACCCGGCGGCCTATCGGATAACGGGGATCGTTGGCTTCGCTCATACCTGAGTGTCTCCTATCTCCACTTGGATCTTGCCAAAGGCTTCCGGGGTCTGGGACCAATCAGCCAGAATCTCCGGAGCCTGCTCCATCGTCACCGTGTGGGTCACAATTTCCGGCACTCGCTGCCGGTTGGCGCGCAGCCACTGCAGCGCGCCGGCAAAATCTTCCGGCAGTGCATTGCGCGCGCCCTGCCAGTCAAGCTCTTTCTGCACAAAATAGCGGGCTTCGAGCTGCACCTGCCCCGGCGCATATCCAATGCAAACCACCCGGCCGGCGAATGCCGCAATTTCGAGCGCCAGGGTATAAGTATCGGCCCGCCCGGCGGCTTCAATCACAACCTCGGGGCCATCGCCCTGGGTCAATTCCAGCAGCTTCTCCCGTGCGCCCTCCCCGGCCGGAACGGCATGGCGCGCCCCCATTTCCAGGCAGCGGCGCAGCTTTTTCGGGTCCACGTCAACCGCCAGCACCTCGGCCCCGCGCGCCAGCGCGGCCGCAACCGCGCCCAGCCCCACCCCGCCGCTGCCCAGAACTGCGACGCGTTCGCCCGCCGCGATCCGGCCGCGGCTGACGGCGTGAAAGCCGATGGAAAATGGTTCCACCAGGGCCAGCGTAGCGGCATCCAGGCCGTCGCCCGCAAGCAGTTTATGCGCCGGAGCTATAAGATACTCGACCAGGCCGCCGTCCCGCTGCACGCCGAATGTTTGATTGTCGCGGCAGGCATTGGGGCGCTCGGCGCGGCAGGCGGTGCAATGCCCGCAGTTGGCCTGCGGCATCACCGCTGCCGGCTGGCCGATATGCCATTCCGGCCCGACCGTTTCGCCCAGGGCTTCGATCGTAGCCGCGATTTCGTGGCCGGGAATGCGGGGATAGGCGAAAAGCGCGTTTTTGCCGCGATAGCTGGAAAGATCGGTGCCGCAAAGCCCCACCCGCTGTATGCGCAGCAATACCTGATCGCCCCGCGGAGCAGCCGGCTCCGGAACCCGAATGATATGCATCTGACCCGGAGCCTGCAGTTGGAGCGCGCGCATCTGTCTCTGCATGGTTTGTCTGTGCTGGTGTGGCCCACTCCAGCGTTGTTTGCTGCGGTGGGCAGCTCAATCAAGGCAAAAATCGCGCCCCCGTTGATTTAAGAGTGCAGCGATTGGATCGCTTTCAGAACCGCATCGAAGTTGGGCTGCTCGGCGACTTCGGGCACATATTCTGCATAGCGAATGGTCCCCTGCCCATCCACGACGAATACGGCGCGGGATTCCAGGCGTAATTCCTTGATCAGCGTGCCCATGGCCTGGCCGAAGCTGGCGTCGCGGTGATCGGAAAGCGTCTGCACGTGGCTCACCCCGGCGGCGCCGCACCAGCGCTTCTGCGCAAACGGCAGATCCATGCTGACGGCGTATATGCTTACGCCGCCCAGTTTTCCGGCTTCCTGGTTGAAGCGCCGGGTTTCGGTATCGCAAACCGGCGTGTCGAGCGAAGGTACCGCGGCAAACACCCGCACGCCGCTGGTTTCGCTGCTTTTGACCGGCTTGAGATCGTTGCTGAGCAGCGTAAATTCCGGCAGCTTGTCGCCGGGCTTGAGCTGCGGGCCAACCAGGGTAAAGGGGTTTCCCCGGAGAGTTACGGCGTTCTTTCTTTCCATGTGATCCATCCTTGTGCTCTGGATTTCAAAATCTCATTGCGGCTTGGGCATGGCTTCATCGCCGCTGGGGCCGTAGATCGATGGGACGCGGGCGCCCAGAGGCCGCAGGTACATGCTCAATTGTCCGCGATGATGTACGGCGTGATTATGGGCGAAAAGCAGAAATTCCACCGCCGGCAGGCTGAACGCGCCGCGAAATTCCAATTCCGTCAGTAATTGTTTCGCTGTCATCGCCCGGATTTTTTCCAGCGTGGGCTGGGTGCGCTCGCTAAACCAGGCAGTAATCATCGGCAGCGTTTCGGGCGGCTTGCCGGGCCGGCGCTCGGGATCGAACTTCAGTTCGGCAATGCTGTTCAAAAACCAGATCTGGCTGGAAACCAGGTGCCAGGC
>JAKATS010000298.1 GCA_021818645.1 Acidobacteriota bacterium
AGGGGAGGGTAAAGGGCATGATGATCAGCCCGCAGACCGCGCCCAAAACCGCCGACCAGAGCAGATCCATGCGGGTATAGCTGCCGGCGGCCATGAAGTTAAACAACGGCCGGGTGCCCATGAACGACGCCAGGGTGACGAACGAAGTCACCGAGGCGAGCAGCGCCGGCAAGAGGGCTTCATGCGCCAGATCGTCTTTGTACGGCATTTCGAGGGCGAAGATCACGCCCGTCAGGGGCGCGCGAAATACCGCCGACATGCCGGCGGCGGCGCCGCTGATCAGCAGGATGCGGCGGTCACGGGGAGAAAAGCCGAAGGACCGCAGTTTAGTCCAGAGCCAGGAACCGAGAGAGCCGCCCAGATAGATGCCCGGGCCTTCCAGCGCGGCGCTGCCGCCGGCGCCGACGGTGGCAATGGCGGCCAATAATTTGGGCAGGAAGGGACGCATGTTCACCGCGCCCTGGCGCTCGTGATAGGAGCGGATGATTTCCTCGGTCGAGTGCTCATCGGGATCGGGGGTAAGAAACTGCATGATCAGCCCGGCCACCAGAAAACCGGCCGCCACGCCGGGAATCATGCCCCAGGGATGCCGGAGATAGAGCGCGAGCAAGGGCGGCCACATCTCCTGCAGGATCACTTTAACCAGCAGCGTGGTCAGCAACCCGATCAGCGCGCCCATGCAGGGCGCGATGATGACCCAGCGGTGCAGGTTACGGGAATAGGTTTCCGCCAGATCGGCCCGTACGAAAGAACGGTAACGGCGCCATCCGCGCAGACGCGGCGCGGGCGAGTCCGGCAGAGTTCGCGGCTCGGGAGGCAGGCGATTTTCAATGTCCGGCATATGGAAATTATATCGTGTTGAGATAGAAATACGCAGCCGCAATGCGAACCGCGCCGCCTCGCGGGAAACCAGCCCCGCGGCACGCGCCAGCTTCACGCAAGCAGAATGCGCCAGAGCAGAGCCACCGCCATCCAATTTCTTTTTATTCTTCCACGCGCAGCTGCAATTGCAAGCCGCCGCGAGCGCGGGGATTGGCTTCGATGCGGTAGATCACATTCAGCTCGAAGCCGGGGCGGAGGGCGGACAGGGGCAGCGCCTGGGCATTGAAATGGACGGAGGGTCCCTGCACAGCATGCCAGGCCAGCGCTTCCCAGCCGGGTTCGAGAAACAGTTTCAGATGCCGCTCTTTCATCACCTGCGGCGGCTGGGCCAGCCGGGCGCGGGCGCGGAACCAGGGTTCGGGATTGCCGGCGCCGAAAGGCTCCAGACGGGCCAGGTCGGACAAAAGCGCGGAAGAAATGTCGGACAACGGGAGATCGAGATCGCAGCCGGGCCCGGAATCGGGCGCGGAGGTTTCAACCGCGGGCAGAGCGGCCAGATACGCCTGAAGTTCCTGCAGACGCGCGGCGGGCAAGGTAAAACCGACGGCCTGGGCGTGGCCGCCAAAGCGGGAAAATAACGCGCCACAGCCTTCCAGAGCTTCGAGCAGGTGAAAGCCCTGGGGAGCGCGCCCGGAGCCATGCGCCATGCCCTCATGACAGCCGACGATGAGCACCGGCTTGCGCCACCGGCGCAACAAGCGCGCGGCCACAATTCCCAGCACGCCCCGATGCCAGCCATCGCCCCACAGCAATGCCACCTGCGCGCCGGCAGCAACCGGCGGGCGTGACTGGATGGCGGCGAGGATTTCCATTTCCAGCCGGCGGCGTTCCTGATTGAGCTGTTCGAGCTGCCGGGCGACGGCCAGCGCCCGCGGCGCGGGACTGGTGAACAGCTCGAAAGCCAGCGAGGCCGAGGCGAGCCGACCGGCGGAGTTGAGCCGGGGCGCCAACTGAAAGGCCACATCGGAGGCGCGCACGCGCGCAACTCCGGGCAAGGCCAGCGCCAGCAAAGCGCGCAGGCCGGGGTTCACGGTTTCGGGTAAGCCCGCGAGGCCGTGATGCGCCAGCACCCGGTTTTCTCCCCGCAGGGGCACATAGTCGGCGATGATGCCGAGGGTCGCGATGCGAGACAGCGCGGCCAGCCAGCCCGACCCGCCTTCGGCGATGACACCGGCTTCTTCCAAAAGCGCCTGCGCGAGTTTGAAAGCCAGCCCGGCGCCGCTTAATTCCTTATCGGGATAATCGCAATCGGCACGGCGCGGGTTGATGACGGCGCAGGCGGCGGGCAGCACGGGGCCGGGAAGATGATGATCGGTGATGATGACATCGAGGCCCAGAGCGGCGGCCTGTTCCACTTCGGCCAGGGCGCGGATGCCGGTATCCACGGTGATAATGAGGCGCGCGCCGGCACGGGCCAGTTGATGGAAGGCATCCTGCGTGGGGCCATAGCCGGAGGCAAAACGATCGGGAATGTAGCAACTGACCTCGGCGCCGAGCCGGCGCAGGGCGGCGTGCAATATCACCACGGCGGTGACGCCATCCACATCATAGTCGCCGAAGATCACGATGGGCTGGCGCCCGGCAATGGCCTGGCGAATGCGGGCCAGGGCGCGGTCCATATCGCGCAGGAGGGCGGGAGGGTGCAAATGACTGAACCGGGGCTGGAGAAAATCGGCCAGCGCCTTATCATCGCGCCAGCCGCGCTGCCATAAAAGCCGCGCGATGGGCGAAGTCAGGCCATGGCGGCGGGCCAGAGCGGCTGCTTCCACAGCCGGATCGCCGACAGATGCTGCATCGGTTTCCGGCGCGGAGGCTGGCAATGGCATAGAGGTAGATTATTGGATTACAACTTGCCGCAGGGCCGCCCAGAGGGCCGCGACATCGGCGGCGCTGGTGGATTCGGCGCCGATCGAGACCCGCACCATCCAGCGATCGGAGAGCTGCGCCGGGGTCAGGAAAAACCGGCCTTCCCGGTTCAGCCGCTCGCACCAATCGCGAGTATGGCGATCGAGGGCTTCGCCTTCCAGCCCCGGCGGCTCGTGGCGCAGGCAGACGGTCTGCAGCCTTACCGGATTCAGCACGCGCCAGTGGGGCGCGAGAGCGGCTTGCGCGGCCAGCCATTGCGCCAGCTCGAGATCGCGGCGCAGCCGGACCTGCAGGCCGCTGACGCCCTGCTCGCGAATCAAAAACCAGAGTTTGAGCGCGCGGAAACGGCGGCCCAGCGCCAGCCCCCAGTCGCGATAATTTTTGACTTCTTCATCCACCGCCGACTGCAGGTAACTGGGGTGGGTGGACATGACCCGGATCAGGTGACGGGGATCGCGGACAAAATACGCCGAACAGTCGAA
>JAKATS010000078.1 GCA_021818645.1 Acidobacteriota bacterium
CTCACTGGTGAGAAAGCGTTGCTGCTGTAATCTGGACAATTGATCTTCGAGTGCGTGATGACGGGCGGCTAATTGGCGAAGGTTTTCATCCTGGGCAAACAGGTTCTGGCGAACCTGGCCGGTTTCGAAGCTCATGGCGCTACCCTCCGAGAACCAGGGACTCGCTATCCCGCCGGTTCTCTGCTTGAATTGTGCTGGAAAGACCCGGGCGGGCCACCCCAACGGCTCCGAGATTAGCACTACTGCCGGTATGATTCAACCTGGCCATTGGCAGAGCCACTTTTCACCCGGCCGGTACTGTCCCAGTGATGACAGATTCGCCCCAACCCGAGCTACCCCACTCCCTGCGGCTTGAAGCCGCAGCCGAGCATGCGGGCCTGCGGCTTGACCAGTTTCTGGCCCGCGTAATGCCCGGACACAGCCGGGTACGATGGCAGCAATGGATTGCCGAGGGACGGGTCACCACGCTTTCGGGCTCGCCGCTGCGTACCGCCGCAGGGCGTATTCACGCGGGTGAAGTTTTTCTGATTCAGCCCGAAATCTCTCCCGCCCCGGGGGCCAGCGGATTGAAGCCGGTGGCCATGGCGCTCGAAATCATATACCAGGACGAAGACCTGGCGGTGATTCACAAGCCAAGCGGCCTGCTGGTGCATCCCGGCGCGGGGCGCCGCGAAGAGCCGACCCTGGTGCATGCGTTATTGCATCATTTTGGCCCCTCACAATCGTTATTGCCGGGAGCGGAAGCGCAAAGGCCGGGCATTGTTCACCGGTTGGACCGCCTGGCCAGCGGGCTGATGGTGGTAGCCCGCAATGAAACCGCCCAGCGCCAACTGGCCGATGCTTTTGCCCGCCGCGAGGTGGAAAAAACCTATCTGGCCCTGGTTCACGGCTGTCCGCGGCCGGACCACGGGGTCTTAGACCAGCCCATCGCCCGCGACCGCATGCGCCGGACCCGCATGACCACCCGCAACCCGCAAGGACGAGCCGCGCGCAGCGAGTATCGCGTACTTGAAGCCTGGCCCGTTCCCGCGCTGCCCGGAGGCGGGTTTTCCCTGCTGGAAGTTCGCATACGTACCGGCCGCACGCACCAGATTCGCGTGCATCTGGCGGGCCTTGGCCATCCCATCGCCGGCGATCGCGCCTATGGCGCGCCCGCAGTCATGGTCACAGCGGCCGGCTCCAGAACCCGGCAGGGGGGTGCGGTTCCCAAGCCGCTGGATGAATGGCGCGGCCGCAAGCTGGAGCGGATATTTTTACACGCTGCCCGGTTGGCTTTTACCCACCCCCGGCGCGGCGGCCGGATGGAATTTACCTCGCCGCTGCCGGCCGATCTCGAGCTATTTCTGCAGCAACTGCGACTTTTGCAGAAAAGTTCGTGACGTATTGCCCCCGGCATTTGCCCGGGACGGGTTCGGCCCTGTAATTGCTATAATTCGCGAAGGACGCATTCTGAATGCTGCCGCCCGTTTTTTCTCTTTTTTATGCCTTTCCGAACCCGCGCACTATGGTTTCTCATGGCCACTTTCGCCACTTCGCTGGCGGCACAAACCCCGGGCCAGAAGAAGCCCGCCCCACCGAGCACGACCTTCGTCCGCCATGTCAACGAGGTCAACATCGTTTTTGCCGCGACCAATAAACACGGCAAATATCTGACCGGCTTCAAGCCATCGTACCTCAAGGTGTACGACAACAATCAACCGCAGAAAATCAAACAACTTTTCACCGAGGACAACGTACCTTTACGGCTGGCGCTGGTGCTCGATACCAGCACCAGCGTGCAAGTCCGATTTCATTTTGAACAGCAGGCGGCGATCTCGTTTCTGGACACCATTGTGCGCAAGGGGCGGGATAAGGCCATGGTGGTGGCCTTCGATACCCGGGTCACGGTGGAACAGCCCATGACCGACAATGTCCATCTGCTCGCGCATGCGATTCGCGGCCTTTCCGCCAATGGCGGCACGGCGCTCTATGACGCGGTTTATTACACCATCCGCAATGAACTCTTAAAGTCGGGCGGGCCGCACGTGCGCCGGGTGATCGTGATCATCAGCGATGGCGCCGATGACGCCAGTACCGTATCCCTCAACCGAGCGCTGAAATTAGCGGAAAGCACCGGCGTGGTCATCTTCGCCATCAGCACCGACCCGACCGGCATTGACGCCCACAACGATGAGGTCATGAACAGCTTTGCGGCCGCTACCGGCGGACTTTTCTTTTTCCCGTTTCGCGCCAATGCCCTGGGCCGCATGTTCACCAAAATCGCCTACGAATTGCGGCATGAATACGTGCTGACCTACGAGCCCAACAATTTCGTACCCAACGGGGCTTTTCACCGCGTCAGAATTGTGCCTAAATTTGGCGGCATTCGCATCCGCGCCCGCCGCGGCTATTTTGCCCGACGGATCAGCCATTAAGCGGCGGGACATGCAAAGCGATCAACTTCCACCTCATTACGCAGGACAGGTTCCCGGGTGACGGGCGGTTCCTCAGAAGGCAAAATAAAGGTACAATGCGCTGGAGTCTGCATCGTCAGGGAGAATTCGCATGGCTGAAAACTTAGGTGAAGCGCTGGGCATGATTGAAACGCGGGGCCTGGTCGGCATGATTGAAGCCGCCGACGCCATGGTGAAAGCAGCCAAGGTGAATCTGGTCGGCTGGGAAAAAATCGGTTCCGGCTATGTCACCGCGCTGGTGCGGGGCGATGTGGCCGCCGTGAAGGCAGCCACCGACGCCGGCGCCGCCGCCGCCCGCCGCGTAGGCGAGCTGATATCCGTACATGTGATTCCGCGCCCTCACCCCAGCCTGGAAGACGTGCTGCCGATTGGTAAAACCGCCGGCACGGGCAAAGGCGGAAGCATTGGCTGAAATGCCGGCGGAGCATCGGGCCTGCCGCCGCGATACAAGAAGCGCGCGAAGCCAGGCAGAAACCGCATCGGTTTGGCATTAACCCGATATGATGATTGCCCGCGTAATCGGCACGGTTGTCGCCACCCGCAAAGATCCGCGGCTGGAATCCATGAAGCTGCTGGTGGTGCGGCCGGTGTCGCCGGAAGGCAAGGATGAAAGCGGTTATCTGATTGCGGTTGATACGGTCGGCGCCGGTGTGCGGGAAACCGTGATGATCGTGCAGGGCAGCTCGGCGCGCATGGCAGGCGAGCTCAAAGACCGCCCCGTGGATGCCGCCATTGTCGGCATTGTTGATACGGTT
>JAKATS010000042.1 GCA_021818645.1 Acidobacteriota bacterium
GATTCCTGATCCTATTGATTATGTTTCCCACCCATCGAATGCGCCGCCTTCGCCAGTCGCCCACCCTGCGGGCGATGGTGCGGGAAACCCAGCTGCGGCTGGAACAGTTGATTTATCCCATGTTCGTGGTTCCCGGCCGCGGCGTAGTGCAGGAAATTGCCGCCATGCCCGGTCAATACCGGCGTTCGGTGGATGAGCTGGTCAAAGAATGCCGCAAAATCCACGATCTGGGCATTCCCGCCATTCTGCTATTCGGCATTCCGGAGCATAAAGACGAAACCGGCAGCGGCGCCTGGGCCGAAGACGGCATAGTGCAAACGGCGCTGCGGGCGGTAAAAAAAGCCGTCCCCGAGCTCGCCCTGATCGCAGATGTCTGCCTTTGCGAATACACGGCGCATGGCCATTGCGGGGTGCTGAGCCCGGGGAGCGAAGCCCGGGTGCTCAACGACCCCACGCTTGAACTTTTGGCCCGCACTTCGGTATCACTGGCCGCGGCCGGCGCCGACGTCATCGCGCCCAGCGATATGATGGACGGCAGGGTTGCCGCGATCCGGCGCGCGCTGGATGGGAATCAGTTCACCGAAATCCCCATTCTTGCCTATGCCGCCAAATTTGCTTCGGGCTTTTATGGCCCATTTCGCGAAGCCGCCGGGTCGGCGCCGCAGCGCGGCGACCGTGCGGGTTACCAGATGGACCCGGCCAACGCGCGCGAGGCTCTGCGGGAAATGGAACTCGACTGGCAGGAGGGCGCCGATGTGCTGATGGTCAAGCCGGCGCTGCCCTATCTCGATATTTTGCGGGCCGCGCGCCGGCGCCTGAGCGCGCCTTTAGCCGCATATCAGGTTTCCGGCGAATATGCCATGCTGGAAGCAGCCGCGCAGAAAGGCTGGCTGGATGGGCCACGGCTCATGCTCGAAACCCTGACCTGCATCGCGCGCGCCGGCGCGGACTGGATCCTTACTTACTATGCGCCGCAGGCCGCCCGGCTGCTGCCCCATGCCAAGGAATAAACGCCGCAACCGATTCACCCGCTCATGAATTCCGTGCCTGCATTTGACTGGGAACATTTCCAGGGCCGCTATGAGCTGCATGCGCATTCCACCGCTTCCGATGGCCGATTATCGCCGGGGGATCTGGTCAAGGCGGCGGCGGCGGCGGAATTGAAGCTGCTGGCGCTGACCGACCATGACACCATCGGCGGCATCGCCGAAGCCCGCGAAGCGGCGCAGGCTCATGAGATGACCCTATTGCCGGGCGTGGAGCTGAGCACCAGCTGGAACCAGCATTCGACGCATCTGCTGGGCTATTTTCCCCCCGAATGGAAACTCAACGCGCCGGCCGCGCTGGATTTTGCGCAATGGCTGGAACATACCCGCGACTTGCGCCGCCAGCGCAATCGTCTGATCGGCGAGAAGATGCGCGCCCAGGGCATTCCCATCAATGTGGAAGAACTGGCGGAAGAGCGGCGCAAACATGGCGGGCAACTGCTGGGCCGGCCGCACCTGGCGCATTGGCTGGTCAGCCATGGCCATGCCATCTCGATCAGCGACGCCTTCGCCCGTTTTCTCACTCCCGGCACGCCGACCTATGTGCGCCTGGAAGGCGTTCCGACCGGCGACGCCATTGCCCGCATTCATCAGGCCGGGGGCCTGGCCAGCCTGGCTCACCCCAGCCGGCTTCAATTCGAATGGCGATCGAATTTACCGGAGCTGGCCGCGGCCGGGCTGGATGGTCTGGAAGTTTTTTATCCCCAGCACGATGCCCGGCTCGTGCAGGAATTAGGCGAGCTGGCGCGGCTGCATCATCTGCTGCCCACCGGCGGTTCAGACTTCCATGGCCGGGCGGAAGACAAGCTGGGCGCGATCCCGCTCGCGCCGGAACTGCTGCGCGCATGGCCGAAGCATTGGAGAAGTTCGCCCGAGCCGATGGGATCGGGCAGAGCCAAGCTCAAACATTAGCCGAAATCACGGCTGCGGCCGCAGCCTACAGCTTATATACGCGGTTTTTGTGCTGGCCGATCAGAACCTGGAAGATGCGATGAGCTATCAGCTCATGCAAGGTTCCCAACTCGGCATTGGCGGCCGCAATGGTATCGGCATCGGCTTTTTCCAAGCCCTGCGCACCCTGCCGCAAAGCTTTCCAGGCATCGTTCAGAACCGGATCCGAGGCCACCTCGCCCGCCATTTCCCAGAGAGTAATGAACCGGTCCACGGCGGCCGGGAAACTGAACTGAAAGACACCGGCGCGGCTGGTGGTGCGGGGCGGCTTGTAATCGAGATTCAACGGCCCCTGATAGCCATGCCCGCGCAGCAAGGTCAGCACCATCAGCCAGTCCAGCGGATTCACCAGCCCCACGGCGATATCCACGTCATGCTTGAGCCGGTAGCCATCATTGATATCAAAGTGCCAGAGTTTGCCGGCCAGCATGGCGCGGGCCAGCGCCGCGCGCGGCGCACCGCCCCACATCAGCTCATGCAGATATTCCGGGTTGACGCCGACCATTTCCGGATGCTCCAACAGGCCGGAATTGATAAATCCCAGCATGGCATCGGTGGTGGGCAGCAAAATTTCAGCCTGCGGCTCAAACGGCTTGGCTTCCAGACAATGCTTGAGCGTGGGGCGTTTATGCCGGGCGGCGGCTTTGATATCGTGAGCGCAGGCGGCATTCAAGCCGGCGGCATAGTGGCGCAGCACTTCGGTTTCATCGCTCACGCCCTGAAACATGTAGCCCAGCGTGCCCGGCCAGTAGACCGCGAAGCTGGCGCCCAGCGTATGGCCGATATCAATGGTGTTGCACAGCCGGCGCTCGGCATAGGCCCGCACCGCGGGTGATTCCGCCGCCGGTCCCGCGACCCAGACGGGATGAAAAAAGGTCTCGCAGGTCACCATCGAGCACTTCACTCCATGCTCGCGCAGCGCCCGGCCGATGGCGGCCACGATCTCTTCCTGCCGCGGGCTCATCAAATCCGCGGTGGGAATAACGTCGGTATCGTGAGTGCACCAGTGACTGATGCCCAATTCGCCCCAGGCGCGAATGACCTGTTCGAAATTCACCGGCGGGCGCACCGGGGCGTGAAACAAGGCCTGGCCCTCATAGGCCGCCGCCCATTGCGGGCCGCTGATGTAGTAGCGCCGGCGGACTTCAGGCGAATAACTGCCGCCGCAAGCGGCGGACAGGCGTTCAACCAGATTGGATTGCTGGGCG
>JAKATS010000019.1 GCA_021818645.1 Acidobacteriota bacterium
CCGATTCATTTTGCCGTATCCGATCAGGAGTATATTCATCGCGATATTTTCGGATTGGAGATGCCGGCCGTAAAATCGCCGGTGAGGGATGCCATCGTAGGCGCCGGGCGCACGTTCCGGCGGATGAATTCGACGATGCTCGCGGTGGGCGTGCCGGGAGAAAAGACCTCCGCTACACCCTGGCGGCGCAACTCGCGGGCGTCTTCGTCGGGAATTATGCCGCCGAGCAACAGCAGCACGTCATGGAGCTGTTGTTCGCGCATGAGCTGCAGCAGACGGGGCACCAGTGCATTATGCGCCCCGCTCAGGATCGAAAGTCCGATACAGTCCACATCTTCCTGCAGGGCGGCGGAGACGATCATCTCCGGAGTCTGGCGCAGGCCGGTGTAGATGACTTCCATGCCGGCGTCGCGCAGGGCGCGGGCCACGATGCGGGCGCCGCGGTCGTGCCCGTCAAGGCCGGGTTTGGCCACCAGAACACGAATGCGGCGGGGCGTTTCCACATCAATAATTATGCGCTCAATTAGGGTTTTTACCTGTTTTTTACCAGTTGCAGGCCCTGGATGAAATTAAGTTTTAACTTAGCTAAAACCGTTTAGAATGAACTGGTTTGTTATCCTTAATCCCATACATTCATTTTCTCTGGGTTTATATTCGCTAAAGTTCAGCACGTGATCCGAATGCCGAATTCTAAAGCGGCCAAAGCGTTGAAAAGATCAGATCCCAGCGCTGATCCTTCTCTTCACGTAGTGGACGTAAATACCCTTCCTGTCAACCAGGTGCTGGAGGGCCTGCCCGATTCGGTTTACATCAAAGACCGGAACGGATTTTTTCTTTGGGCCAATACCGCCTGCGCGCGCAAGTTAGGGATATTTGACCGGAACGCGGCCATAGGCAAACACGACAGGGATTTTTTCACACCGGCAATCGCCGAACATTTTCAGCAGGTGGAAGAGCGGATTCTGCGCACCGGCATACCCGTATTCCAGAGTGAAGAAAAAGAAGTCTGGGATGACGGACAAGATAGCTATGCCCAGGTCTCCAAGCTGCCTCTTCGCGACGCCCAGGGGCAGATCATCGGTCTGTTGGGTATTTCGCGGGATGTGACGGAACAGGTGCTGGCCGCACAGACGCTGCGGGCCAGCGAGCTGCGCTACCGCAGCGTTGTTGAGCAGATTTCGGAAGGCATCATGCTCCTGGATCCCCGGACATGGAAAATTCATGATGCCAACCCCTTCCTGCTCAAACTGCTGGGCTACACAATCGAAGAGATCCAGAGCCTCACGATTTTTGACATTATCGCGGATACGCCCGATGAGATCCGCAGTCGGGGCGAACAAGCCCTGCGAACCGGGCATATGCCGCTCGAACGGCGCATATTCCGGCATAAAAACGGCAGTTCAATCGAAGTCGAGCGGGAAGCGCGTTTTTTTGAACTGAATGAAAAACGGTTCATATGCGTTGTGGTGCACGACCTGCGGCAGCGGCGCGTGATCGAAGAAAAGTTGCGGGAAGCGCAGCAGGCGGAGATCGTAGGCCGGCTGGCCAGCGGTCTGGCGCATGACTTCAATAACTTTCTCACCGTGATCAGCGGTTACTGCGAGATGCTGCTCAAGCCGGGAAGGCTTGATGGAAAAGCGGAAAAATCCGTGCTCCATATCGCGGACGCGGCGGCTAAGGCCGCGGCCCTGACCCAGCAACTTCTGGCTTTCGGTCGGAAGCAGGTTTTAAACCCTCAAAAATTGCAGTTAGACCAGATTCTATCCGGCATGTGCGAGAGTATCGCGCGCATTCTGAAAGACCCGATTGAACTGGTCTGGCAGGAAGAGAGCCGGACGGGGCCGGTGCTGGCCGATCCTCTGCAATTGGAACAGGTCATGCTGAATCTGGCGGCGAATGCGCGCGACGCCATGCCGGCGGGAGGTCGGTTATGGATTACCTTGCGGCGGCGAGTCAACCACACTGAACTGGCGCTGACGCCCGATATTCTGCCGGCGGGATATTATGCCGAAATCGAGGTGCGTGACAACGGCATGGGCATGGATGCAGCGACGATGCAGCAGATCTTCGAGCCCTTTTTCAGCACCAAGGGCCAGCGTGGGAATGGGCTGGGGCTGGCCATGGTGCATGGCATTGTGCGGCAAAGCGGCGGTTATATCGGAGTGAAGAGCGAACCGGGGAAGGGCTCGGCGTTTTGTATATATTTGCCGGAAGCTAAAGCGCCCGCATCATAAATCAGCCGGAGACAACAGGCAGCGCAGCCAGGCGGCGACTTCAAAGACCGCCTGATTGGAAACCGATCGGGCGGTCTGGCGCATAAGTTCCAATTGGCCGGTCTCCAGGCGCGGCCAGAGATCGGGCAATTGGCGCCAGCGGCGCAAAACCAGCCCTGTACCCTGCTTTAAAAGCCAATCCCCATTGAAGCGCTCCTGGGGCATGGTGGCGGAATTCACTGTGACCACGGCGGGCAGGCCCAGGTGCATGGCTTCCTGCAGCACTCCGGGCCCGGGTTTGCCGAACAGAACGTCAGCCAGGCGCATCCAATAGGGGATTTCGCGGGTAAAGCCGAGAACACAGTGAGGATAGGGCAGGCGCATGTGCTGCAGCCTGGCTGCGATCGGCTCATTGTGGCCGCAGATAAACACGGCTTGCCAGGGCCGGGGTGCGCGGGCCAGCAGGTGCGCGATTTTGGGCATGGCGCGCGAGCCCTGGCCGCCAAAAAACACCAGCGCCAGAGGTGTATTGGCATCGAGTTGATGGCGCCGGCGTTCGGCCGCGCGATCCAGCGGAGGCAAATCATAAAACCGGGGCGACAGAATCATGCCCGAAGCGGCCAGGATGCGGTTTTCGGGAACGCCGGCGGCGCGCGCCTGGCCAACCGCATGCGCCGTGCCGCAGGCAGCCCAGGGCGGGGGGCCGCTCAGCCAGAAGGTGGCGGCGCGGCGCGCACGCGAGGCGCGGCAGGAATAATCTCCGGCCGCGCCGGGCGGCGCCTCCGCCGGGGTATCGGCCAGATCGGTCAGCACCACCGCCCAGCCGGCCTGCGGCGCGGACTGTTCCAGAGCTTGCACAATGCAGCAGTTAAAATGCGGCATCAGCGCCACCACCAGATCGGGCGGATGGGATTGAAAAAATTCCGCCAGCAATTGCACCAGCAGCGGCCGGCGCCAGCGGATCAAAGCCTGCAGGATGGGCA
>JAKATS010000335.1 GCA_021818645.1 Acidobacteriota bacterium
CAAAATATTCTTCCGCCTCCCCCACCTCGGTACGCTGCAGATGCCGGATTTCCGTGGCAATTTTTTCCAGCGAAGCACCGGCCAGGGCCAGGGCGCAGACCCAGGCGGCGTGCCGGTCGCGCTGCAAAACCTGATTGGAGACCGGCGCCGGGGCTAAGCCCAGCCGCTGACAAACCTGCGTTTCGACTTCCGGCGCCAGATGGGCAAAGGCGCCCACGGCGCCGCTGATTTTACCCACGCGCAGATCCTGGGCGGCATGGGCCAGGCGCCGGCGATTGCGCTGGTTTTCGCTGTACCAAAGCGCGAATTTCATGCCCAGCGTCAGCGGCTCGGCATGCATGCCGTGGGTGCGGCCCATGATGGGGGTATGGCGATGTTCGAGGGCGCGACGGCGCAGCGCCTCGCCCAGTCGGGCCTGTTCGCGGGCTAAAATTTCATAGGCCTGGCCCAATTGCAGGGCCAGGCCGGTATCCAGCACATCACTGGAAGTAAGGCCATAATGCAAGTAGCGCGCTTCCGGTCCCACCTGCTCGGCCACCGCGGTGGTGAAGGCAATCACATCGTGGCGCACATCGGCTTCAATCGCCTCAATGCGGGCCATATCGAAATTGGCCAGGGCGCGCAGCGCGGCGGCGGCTTCGGGAGGTATGATGCCCAGCTGCGCCTGCGCCTCAGCCACGGCCAACTCGACTTCCAGCCAGCGCCGGTAGCGACTTTCATCGGACCAGACACGGGTCATCTCGGCACGGCTGTATCGGGGAATCATATCCGGGAATGAAATACCAGAATACCAGTAATGGCCGTTTCCCCCCCGGCGGTGCGTATTCCACACGACACACCGGCCGAGTGGCTGCGGGAGCAAGGCGAGATTACAGGCGGGGGTACCTGTTCAGCGAACGGCGAACGGGTTCCGGGGTTCCTGCCCGGTCCCGTCCGGCGCCAGTCCAATCATGCGGGGCCACGTTTTTGCCACCGAGGCCGAAGGCTGGAACGGCGAAGCCAGAAAAGCAGCCC
The DNA here is from genome assembly GCA_021818645.1 of Acidobacteriota bacterium. Lineage (GTDB taxonomy): Bacteria > Acidobacteriota > Terriglobia > Terriglobales > SCQP01 > JAKAZV01. The sequence goes on from JAKATS010000335.1 coordinate 1,015, forward strand.
CGCCACTGCTTCAGGCTTTGGGATGGGTACGATCGTAAACGTCCAGGAGCTGCCGCAGATCGGTCTGGGTATAGCGTTGCGTGGTGCTCAGACTGGCATGACCGAGCATTTCCTGAATGGCGCGCAGGTCCGCGCCTTCGCCCAACAAATGCGAGGCAAAGGCATGGCGCAGCGAATGCGGATGCAGATCCCGGGGCAGGCCCAGCCGCAGCGCGTAAAATTTGACCATGCGCCGCACCGATCGCGGATCCATCCGCCCACCCCTTAAATTCAGGAATACGGGCGCGGGGTTGGCGTCCGCGGTGCGGCGACGCGCGGCCAGTTGCTGCCGGGCGGGCAGATAAGTTTGCAGCGCGGCCAGAGCCTTGCCGCCAAAGGGCGTGAGCCGCTGTTTATTGCCTTTGCCGCGGATACGCAGCATGCGTTCTTCCATATCAATGTCTTCGAGATTCAATCCGGTCAGCTCGCTGACCCGCAAACCCGCGCCATAGAGCAGTTCCAGGACGCAATGATCCCGTTCCGGAAAGGCCGCCGGCGCAACCGAGGCGGCCTGATCCAGCAAATAACCGACCTGCTCGGGCCGGGGGATGAGCGGAATTTTGTGCGGCCGCCGGGGGCTGGATACCAGGCGGGCGGGATTGTCGCGCAGCCGACCCTCGCGCGTCAAATACCGCAGCCAACTGCGAATCGCGGCCAACCGGCGCGCCACCGACACATTTTGCGCGCCGCGGGCGTGCAGGTGGGAAAGAAACTGGCGAATGCGGATGTGATCCAGATTTTCAAGCCGGGTGCCGGGCCCCAGAAACTCGCAGAACTGCCGCAAATCGGCGGCGTAGTTGCGCAGGGTATGGGGACTGGCGCGCCGTTCCGCCTGCAGATGCAATAAAAAACTTTCGATGTCCGCCCGCATATCCGGACTGGAGGATTGCATGTCTATTGATTTTGGGTGGAAGCGCATGGAGATGCCAGCCGAAAGCATTCGCCCAAGGTGCATAACTGAATACAAGTTTCCCGGGTGACGGGATTTTCCCGCGGGACAGGCGTGGGATTAAAATCAAACAGAGAGGAGTTCGCAATCATGCCTTATCCAGAATTGTTGATCCTGCCCATGCGGGAAGAGTTGACCCGCCTGGGGATTGAAGAGACGCGCACGGCCGAACAGGTGGAGGCCGCCATAGGAAATCCGCAGGGCACCCTGCTGGTGGTGGTGAATTCGGTTTGCGGATGCGCCGCCGGCCGAGCCCGCCCGGCGGTGCGGCGCGCGCTGGCCAACCCGCGGCGCCCGGATCGCGCCATTACCGTCTTTGCCGGCGCGGACATGGAAGCCACTGCCCGGGCACGCGCTTACTTTCATCCCTATCCGCCTTCATCCCCACAGATCGCCCTGTTTCAGCATGGCCAACTCGTGCACATGCTCGAACGCCACCAGATTGAAGGCCGCGAAGCTGAAACGATCGCGCAGGATCTGATTCAAGCCTTTAATCGTTATTGCGAGCCGGCCCCCGCGCCTGCGGCCTCAGCGGCTGGATAAACCCAATCTCGGAGGCGAGGGTTCCCCCGTGCATACCCATTCGCAACAGACCTCGGGCCGGGTTCTGGGCTGGTCGGCAGCGGTCACGCTGGCCTATGTCGGAGTGGCGCTGGCGGCCGGCCTGTGGACGCATTCGCTGGCGCTGGTCTCCGAAGCGGGTCATAATCTGGCGGATTTTCTGACCCTGGCGCTTAGCGGCTTCGCCGTTTACCTGCAAGGCAAGCCGGGCAGCTTGCGGATTTCCTTTGGCTATCACCGGGCAGGCGTGCTGGCGGCATTCATCAATTTATTCTTGCTGACGGGTCTGTCGGTGGGCATTCTGATTACCGCCTTCGCACGCATACGCCACCCCGCCGCCATCGCCACCGGCGGAATGCTGTGGGTGGGGGGCGTTGGGCTGGTCATGAATGCATGCATTGCCGGAGTATTGGAACGCGGCCGCCACGATGTGAATATTCGCGCCGCGTTTCTGCATATGGTGGGCGATGCCGTTTCGACCGCACTGCTGATTGTGGCCGCGCTGGCCATCCGCTGGACGGGCCGCCTGTACTGGGACCCAGTTTTGGCGATAGTGATTGTGGGCTTGATTCTCTGGTCGAGCTGGGATGTGTGGCGCGAGACGGTGCCAATTCTGCTCGAAGTCCCA
>JAKATS010000319.1 GCA_021818645.1 Acidobacteriota bacterium
CCACCATGTACCGGCCCGCAAGCATAAATTTCAATTTCCCTTCTAGGATGCAGGCAATTTGTTCATTGGGGTGGGAATGCTCGTTGACACGCGCGCCCTTTTTCAGACGAATGCGCGAAATCATCGCCTGCTCGCCATAGACCATCTGGCGCTGCAGCCAGGGATTCAAAGGTTCCCAGGGCAGTTGATCCCAGGTTTGGGGCTGAATGTTGTCATGCATATATGCCCATGATTTTGGCATAAAGTCACCCCAAGACGGTGGTGTGATTTGCAATATCGCTCCGGAATCAATAGATGATTGAGTCCGTCGTGTGGGCGATCTTACTATTCTCTCGCTTTTTTTTGTCTCTCTTTATACACCGCATCCAGTACCGCGTTCAGCAGTTTTTTCATTTCTGGACGGGCATAATGATCCGACATCCGGATCGTTTCCTGAATAATCACTGGACCAGGCGTCTTCGGCTGGCCCAACATTTCCGCCAGGCTTAAACGCAGCAAAGCCCGGTCAATCGGCGCCATGCGTTCCAGCGGATACTGCGGGCAGAGCGTGGCCGCAGTGAGGGCAATTTCGTCGGACAATGCTTCCGTCTGGCTGAGCAGGCGCTGGGCCAGGCGCTGGCCTTCCGCTCCAATGGCGCCGTGCAGCGGCCAGTACCAGGCTGCGGCCTGCTCGGCGGTTTCGCCATTGAGATCCATGGCGTATAAAATTTGCAGCGCGGCTTCGCGGCCCTGACGCCGTGGATCCTTGCCGCGCACCGGCGGTTTTTTACTGGAAGTTGGGCTGTCCGGCGCACTGGATTTCATCGCGCGGCCTTTGTGGCAGCGGCTTCTGCTTCGCTGCCCGCTCCTGGTTCCAGCACCACGTCCCAGGTGATGGCCGCGGTTTTTTTGAGCATGGCGGCCACGCCGCAGTATTTTTCCTGCGAGAGCTGCACGGCGCGCTCGACCGCAGCCCGTTCCGGGCTGGCCGGTGACGCGGCGGTTACGCGATACGTAAGATGGATCGCCGTAAAAACCGTCGGCGGCTCCGTCGCCCGCTCCGCTCGCGCTTCCACCCGCAAATGGGCAAAAGGCTGGCGTTTCTTCCGCAAAATCAGGGCCATGTCAGTCGCGGTGCACGAGCACAGGCCCATCAGCACCAGCTCCATCGGGCCGGGAGCTGTGTTACGCTCGCGGTCGGCGTCCACCGCCAGCGCATGGCCGCTGCCTGAGCCGGTCAGAAAACGTTCGCCATCGGTCCACTGTGCATTTGCTTCCACCATAAGTTTCAGTGTATCCGAAGCACGCTGCCAGCCCGAGCAGCGTGCCCGCGCCCCGCCCAGGCCGGCACGATGCCTCTACAATGGAAAGTATGCGATTGCGCGGCATTTACCTTCCCCTAACCACGCCCTTCGATGCCGAAGGCCGCCTCGTGGACGCGTATCTGCGCGAAAATCTCGACCGCTACGCTGCCCATGCGCTGGCTGGCTATGTGATTCTGGGTTCGACCGGTGAAGCCATCCTGCTCGAGCGGGAAGAAAAGCAGGCTGTGCTTCAAGCTGCGGCGCGTGCCGCGTATGCGCAAAAACGGGTTCTGATCGCGGGCACTGCGGAAGAATCGTTCGCGGCCACGCTGGCCATGAATCAGTATGCCGCCGGCTTGGGCTACGATCTGGCGCTGGTGCGTACGCCGCATTATTACAAAAACAATATGACCGCGGCTGCGCTCACGGATTATTATCTGCGCCTGGCCGACGCCTCCCCGATTCCGATTCTGGTTTACAATTTCCCCCAGTTGACCGGCCTCGATATTACTGTCGACACGGTTACCGCCCTGGCCCGCCACGAACGCATCGCCGGCATCAAGGAAAGCTCCGGCAATCTGGAAAAAATCAGCCGCCTGCTGGCGATTTCCGCCCGCCGCACCTCCGCGCCGTTTACGGTTTTGCCGGGCAATGCGGCTACTCTCTGGCCGGCTCTTGCCGCCGGGGTGGAAGCCACCATCCTTGCCCTGGGCGACGTAATTCCTGCCGCCTGTGCCGCGCTCTGGCAAGCCGGCCTGGCCCGGGACTGGACTCATGGGTTGCAGCGCCAGCAGCGGATCATGTCGCTGGCCCTGGCCAGCGCCCAGGGCGGCGTCCCGGCCATCAAAGCCGCCATGGATCTCGCCGGATTCTACGGCGGGCCGCCCCGCCTGCCGCTGCAGCCATTACCCGCCGCTGACCGCGCCCGTCTGGCCGCAGCTCTGGCGGAAGCCGATCCGGCTTTCCCGGCCGGCGATTCGATTGCTCCAGCTTCCAGCCAGCCGGCGGGTGCGCATGTCTGAGCAGCAAACCGTCTCGGCCTCGGCCCGCATGGACCTGCGCCGTTTGCCTGGCATCCACCCGCTCTACGCGGATTATCTTTACAATTTTTCCCGCGTCGGCTCTTTTTATCCCGCCGGTCCGCCTTTTTCGCTTTCCACGCTCGAACAGCGCGCCCGCGATCGCCAGTATCCCGCCGATCGCCGCACCGCGTTGGCCCGGATTCTCGCGCGGCAAAACCAGAATTTCGACTCGAGCCTCGAAACCCAAAACCAGATCGATCTGCTGTCGCTTCCTGGCACCGTGTCGATCGTGGCCGGCCAGCAGATCGGCCTCTTCGGCGGGCCTTTATTCACGGTGTACAAAGCCATTGCCGCCATCCGCCTGGCGGCCGAACTCCGCCGCCGCGGCCGCACGGCGGTGGCCATCTTCTGGATGGCCACGCAGGATCACGATATCCAGGAAATCAACCAGGCATCGCTGCTCGATAGCGATGACGAAATCGTGCGGGCTCAGCTTCAGCTCTCTTCCGACGGCACCCTGCCGGTCGGCCGGCTCGTCTGCGATGATTCCATCGCTTCCGCTCTCAGCCAGGCGCGCCGTGGCTTGAATCCGGAACTTGGGCAGCAGCTCGAAAGCTTTTATCGGCCCGGTGAAACCCTGGCTCGCGCCTTTGCCCGTCTGTTGGCGAACTGGCTGCGCCCCTGGGGACTCATCCTGCTCGATCCTCTCGATTCCGCTCTGGCCGCGCTGGCGCAGCCGGCGCTTGAGGCGTCCGTGCATTGCAACCAGGATCTGTCTGCGGCGCTCGCTCGTAGCAACTTCGAACTGGAGCAAGCCGGCTATCCGCCTCAGGTCCATCTCGCGGCCGGCTCGTCTTTATTGTTTTGGGAACAGAATGCG
>JAKATS010000070.1 GCA_021818645.1 Acidobacteriota bacterium
GGCGGAAACGCCGCACGGCACGGTGCTGGCTCCTGTGCAGCCGGGATCGATCCAACTGATTCAGCAGTGGTTCACGGAGATTGCGGCGATGTTCCCGGGACCGTTTATGCACATCGGGGCGGATGAAACCTTCGACTTAGGGAGGGGACAAACCAAGGATGAGGTGACGAAGGAAGGATTGGGCAAGGTCTACATGGATTTCCTGATCCAGATCCACCAGGCGCTGCAGCCGTTGCACAAGCAGCTGTTGTTCTGGGGAGATATTGCGATGCACGATCCGGACCTGGTGAAGACGCTGCCGAAGGACATGATCGCGATTGCCTGGGTGTACAGCCCGGAGGCAGGGGGCTACGACAAGTGGCTGTTGCCGTTTACCAATGCGGGGCTGCAGACCTGGGTCGCGCCAGGAGTGAACAATTGGAACCGGGTCTATCCGGACAGCAATGCGGGCCTCTTGAATATTCAGGAATTTGTGCGTGACGGCCAGCGGCTGGGCTCCACCGGCGTGCTGAACACGGTGTGGAATGACGATGGCGAGGGCCTGTTCAATCAAGACTGGTATGGCATTTTGTTTGGCGCTGCCGCAGGATGGCAGCCGGGTGCGAGCAGCATTCCGCAATTTCAAGATAGCTATGGGCAGGTGTTCCATGGCGATCGGACGGGCAAGATCAACCAGGCGCAGGTGGAATTGATGGCGGCGCAGAAAACTCTGTCGGATGCCGGCATCGAAGTTTCGAGCGATCGTCTTTTCTGGATGGATCCTTGGAGCAAGGAAGGACAGGAGGTCTCCGCAAAATTGTTGCCGGTGGTGCAGACGCTACGGGAGCAAGCGGAGCAGGCCATCATCCTGATGGACGAGGCGCGCGCCGCGGGTCCGCTGCGGGAAGAAGATGCCTTGGATGCGTTGGAAATGGGGGCGCGTCGCATGGATTTCATTGGATACAAGTTCGAAGCGGCGCAGGAAATGTTGACTGCGTATGATCAGGCATACCAGCAGCAGAGTGATCCGGCGGCCAATAAACATCTGGGTTCGGGGCTGTATGACATCTCTTCAAACAATGGACGATGCCAGGACTTGCGAGATGGATATGGGTTGACGCGCGATCTGTATCAAGCGGCTTGGCTGAAAGAAAATCGACCGTACTGGCTGGACAATGTTTCCGCGCAATACGAGCTGGCCATGCAACTGTGGATTCAGCGGGGCGTTCGCTTCGCGGAAGCGCAGGCGCAGTGGTATCAGACGCATACGCTGCCTCCGCCGGAAGCGGTGGGTTTGCCGCCGATCGCGACTGCGTCCGCTGCCAGTGCGGGTCAGGCAACTGCTCCATCGCAATAAGAGACTTGACTGGCAACTGCAAGAGAATGCGCTGGTGCTGGGGAAGGTTTCGGCGAGATCGGGTCAACGGGGATTCCGTACGGTGCCCAAAGGGGCAAAATCTCGCGGCGGAAAATTAGTTGCCTTAGCAGCCATATTGGCCAATTTTAACCAATATGGTTGCTAAGGCAACTAATTTTTCCGGGCCATGTTGCACCATAAATTGTGCAACATAAATCATTGGCGCATTTCTTGCGGAGCCGGAGCTTCTTGGAGCGGGAAATTGGCTAGGTGAGGCGGCGAAGTTGCTGCTGTGGGGTGAAGATTCTTCGTGGCACCAGGTAGGTGGCAGTGAGGCAACTGACCGCGCCGGCGATAAAAATCATGCTGAGAATGACGAACTGATAAAGCGCGGCGTAGATGGGCGAAGTGCCGGAGAGGACCATGCCGGCCATCATGCCGGGAATCCAGACGATGCCGAGGGAGCGCAGATTGTCGATGGCGGGGATCAGGCTGGCGTGGAAGGAAGCGTACAGGTACGATTCGGCGGCGTGTTCGGGGGCCGCGCCCAGCGCCAGGGCAGACTCGATTTCGCCACGATGGGAGCGGACTTCGCCCAGGAAGCGATTGAGAAACAGCGACTGAATGTTCATGTTCTGGGCGATGACCATGCTGCCCACCGGGATGAGGATGATGATCTTGGGCTCGACAATGCCGAGCAGCGTCATGACGGTGAGCACTCCACCTGCGCCGGCAGCCATGCATAGCAGCGATAGCGTGTAGGCGCCGGGTAGCTCCGGCACGCGGCGACGCACGATGGTGGCGGCGATGAAGATCATGACGACCAGCACTGGAATTCCAGTCCACCAGGGCCCGCGCAGCATGGCGGCGATCAAAAAACCGACGAGCAAAATTTGAACGATGCCGCGCAGCAGGACCAGGGGAATTTCGCGGCCGATTTTGGCTCCGCGGCGGGCAGCGAACTGGGCAACGATGATGGCCAGCACGGCCACGGCGGCGGCCTGGCCCAGGCCAAGAGACATTTGCGTGTGAAACAGGAGGTCAAGCATGCAGTAGCTCCTGCGAGGTTCCAAAGCCAACGGCCTGGCCTGCTTCCAGCTTCAGCACCAGATCGGAGACGCGACGGGCCTGGGCGACATCGTGGGTGACCCAGACGCAGGTCATGTTTCGCTCGCGAACCAGGGTGGCGAGCAGGCGTTCAATCTCTTGTTTGGAGACGTCGTCGAGGGCGGAGGTGGGCTCGTCCAGCAGCAGGACTTCGGGCTGGTTGGCCAGGGCGCGGGCGATGGAGATTCGCTGGGCCTCGCCGCCGGAAAGGGTGGCGACATCGCGGTCTTGATAGCCAGCCATGCCGACTTGCTGGATCAGGTCAGCCACCTGGGAGTCGTTCAAGATGATTCCGTGCTGCGCGGGACCGTAGCGAACATTGGCGGCGGCCGCGCCGGGAAATAAATAGGCCTGCTGCATGACCATGCCGACGCGACGGCGCAGATTTCGAGGATCCATTTCGCGGGTGTCTGCGCCTTGCAACAGCACCGCGCCGCTGGAGGGTTCATCCAGCCGGTTCAGCATTCGGAGCAGGGTGCTTTTGCCGGCTCCGCTGGGACCCAGGACGGCGAGCACCTGCCCCTGGTCGAGACGAAAGCCGATATTGCGCAGCAGAGATTTGGGGCCACCCGGCTGATCGAGGGTTCGCGACAGGTTCCTGGCTTCCAATACGGCTGCGTTTGTCGTCAAGGATTGTCCCCGGTGGTGTAATCAGATTGGGGCGGGATCTTTACTTGACCGGCGTCTCACCCCTGGGCGCGTAACCGCTGCCGCGCACGTCGCCCGTCCATTCGCTCCA
>JAKATS010000361.1 GCA_021818645.1 Acidobacteriota bacterium
TCTCAAAACCAAAGCCGGCGACCTGGCCATGCAGGGTTTCCACCAACTGGGCGGCAGCGGCGGCGGTGCCGCCGGTGGCGATGAGATCATCCAAGATCAGGACGGATTGGCCGGGCTGAATGGCGTCCTGATGCACCTCGAGAGTATCGGTGCCATATTCGAGTGAGTATTTGGCGCTGACGGTAACCGAAGGCAGTTTTTTGGGTTTGCGGACGGGGACAAAGCCGGCGCCGAGTCGATAGGCCAGGGCGGGGCCGAAGATGAAGCCGCGGGCCTCGATGCCGGCGATGAGGTCAATTTTGCGTCCGGCATAGCGCTCGGCAAAACGATCAATCAACTGATGCAAGGCGGGGCCGTTTTTCAAGAGCGTGGTGATGTCGTAGAACAGAATACCGGGCTTAGGCCAGTCGGGGACTTCGCGAATCAGGCGTTTCAAATCTTCAGCGGGCTGAGCGGCAGCAGTCATAGATCCTCTTTCACAATAAAATCGCCGGTTAGCAGGAGATCGGGCGAAGCGGGTTGCCGGCGCACCGCGTCCACGCGGGCCGTACCGGGGCCCTGGCACAGGCGCTGCTCGAAAAGTTCGAGCCGATCGAGCGGGCCCTGGGCCAGTACTTCGACCGCGCCTTCGCGGCGATTGCGAACCCAGCCGGAAAGACCCAGCCGCCGGGCTTCCGATTGCGCGAAATAACGGAATCCCACGCCCTGAACGCGCCCGGTAATCCAGAATCCGCGAGCTGGAAGCACGTTCAAAATTTTAACAGATGATAATAGGCCCCTGAATCCCGGACGACGAAACCCTCGAATGCAGCAAATCGAAGATAATTAAAGCCACAATGCAAAAGCCCCCGGGCAAACCGCAATCGCGTCTCAGCCACTATACGACCGCAGGCGATGTGCACATGGTGGATGTAGGACAAAAGACCGCAACTGCACGCATGGCGCGGGCGCGGGCGCGGGTACACTGGAAGGCGAGCGTCAGCCGGGAGCTGGAGCGCAACTCCAAAGGCAGCCCGCTGGAAATCGCGCGGATTGCAGGCATACAGGCGGCGAAGCGGACAGCGGAGCTGATTCCGCTCTGCCACAGCCTACCGCTGCACCGGGTTGAAGTCACTATCCATCGCCGCAGGGATGGAGTTGAAATCGTGACCGAGGCGGCCGCTCATGCGGTGACCGGGGTGGAAATGGAGGCTCTGACGGCGGCCAGCGTGGCGGCACTGACGGTCTATGACATGTGCAAGGCACTGGACCATGGGATCGTGATCGAGCGCATTGAACTGCTGGAAAAACGCGGCGGTAAAAGCGGGACGTGGCGACGGCTACCCGCCGCAAAAGCAAAAGCACGTCCATGAGTGAGTTCAATTTAACTGGGATTCGCGCGGCTGTACTGACCGTCAGCGACGGCGTGGCAGCGGGCACACGGGTAGATCGCAGCGGACCGGCGCTTGCGGCTTTAGCGGAAGTTTCCGGAGCGGAAGTACGAATGCGGCGTACGATCGCCGATGAGTCCAGCGAGATCGAGGCCTGCCTGCGGGAACTGGCTGCCGATTGCGATCTGATTCTGACCTGCGGCGGAACTGGACTGGGGCCGCGCGACCATACACCGGAGGCGACGGCGATAGTATGCGCGCGGCGGGCGCAGGGGCTGGAGGAGTATCTGCGGCAGGCCACTTCCGCGGAAGAGCCTCGGGCTTGGCTGAGCCGCGGGATGGCAGGAATCGCAGGTCCGATGACCGATCGCCAATACAAAACCCGAGAGCATTACTGCCTGATCATCAACATGCCCGGCAGCCCACGGGCGGTGGAGCAGTACTGGCGAGCGCTGGCACGGCTGCTGCCGCATGCAATGCGTATGATTATGGGAAAAACTGATCACTAAGGAAGAATCCCGGCTGTCAGATCCTGGCGTAAATGATAATTGTGGAAATCCGGAACTGAGCGTAGAATCCGCCGTAGAGGCTTTAACCATGAGTGCTTTCAGTGCCGACCGGAAGCTAGGATGGCGGCCGATATCTGTCGTTCTGATGATTTTGACTGCGGCCATTATGGGGTGGAGCCAAAAGTCAAAGGGAAACAGTTCCCTGCCCGCGCGTCCGTTGATTTTCCGTAAAAAAGTCAATGAAGTCATGGTGGATATGATGGTGACCGATGGTCACGGCCATCCGGTTAAAAATCTTAAAGCCACTCAGATTCGGATATTCGATAACGGGCGGCCGCGGAGGATCACCAGCCTGAGGCTGGTGAAACATTCAGTGCGGCTGACGAAACAACAGTGGCGGAATGCGGGATTCCGGAATGTACCGCCGGCGATCTATCACCGGCGTTTTAATCTGATCGCGCTGGTATTCGATTCACTGGGTGCGGGAGCGCGCATGATGGCGCGTCGGGGCGCTCTGCATTTCATCCGCCATGATCTTGATGCCGGCGATTATGCGGCGGTGTTTCAGATAACCGGAGACCTGGAGATTATCCAGCCTTTTACCTATGATAAAACCCGGCTTTTACAGGCGGTGCGGCTGGCCACCAGCCTGCCCAGTCGGCAGACGATTCATGCCTGGAAACAATACGACACGCAGGAACAAAGCGTGCTGCGCACGGAAGGAACCATGGAATTGGCTTCAGCGCAGAGAATCAGCAGCCAGATTACCAACCTGGCAATAGAAAGCTATGTCATGGACCAGGAGTTTCTGGCCGACAGCGCCTACAGCCGGGCGCGGATGCATCAACTGCGGCGGAGTTGGCGCAGCCTGAATGCATTACACGACCTGATCCGCACGCTACGGGCATTTCCGGGACGCAAGTCGTTGTTTTTTTTCACCCAGGCTCTGGACGTGAACTCAACCACTGACACTTATTACCAGCACCTGATCGGCGACAGTAACCGGGCGAATATCACGTTTTATACGGTGGACGCGAGCGGACTTTCAACGCACGACGACCTGTTGAGCGTGGCGCGGGGACTGGAGACGGCGACGGAAGAGTCGAAGCAAATGCAGATGCAGCCGGAGGGCATGCCGGTTACTTTTTCCCAGGCGAATCTTTCCACCATCGCCATGAACGTGCCGTTCCGCAATCAGCAAGGGATATTGAGCGATCTGGCCGCCAGTACCGGAGGGGCGGCGATCATGAACACCAATGCGCTGGGGCCGAACCTGGACCGGTTGGCAGCGCAG
>JAKATS010000065.1:0-1118 GCA_021818645.1 Acidobacteriota bacterium
GGATGGGAACTCGCCAGCAGGGGTAACAGGGTTTCGTCCACCCGGTGCTGAATGGCGTCTTCCTTCGGCTGCGCCCGTGTGAACTGCCGGTCGGTAAGAATAATCTGGCGGGCATCCACCAGAACCGCGGGTAATCCGTATGCAAGCAAGGCCGCCCTTGCCAGATGAGAGGAAAGCAGTTCTCCATAGCTGAGCACAGCGTCGCGGCTGCGCGGCGTCAGCTCGCCCACCGCGCGGATGCCATGCAGCAGATCCCGCAACTCCGCGAAAAGGGCTTGCATTTCTGCCGCCGTGTCCGCCTCCGTGCCAGAGGCCTGAATTTCCCGTCCGGTTTCGGCATGCCGGTCCGCCAGGGCCTGCAATACGGAATCAATGGCGCCGCGCTCGCCCCGCATGGCCATGTCGGCGAGTTCCACCAGCTGATTGGTGACCCCCGCCAGGGCGGAGACAACCACCACGGGCGCCTCATCTTTCCGGTCGGCGACAATCTCCGCCATGCGCCGCAGCGCAGGCGCGTTTTCCACCGACGTGCCGCCGAATTTCATCACCACCATGGTGGAATCTCTCCCGGCGGCGGCTCAGGGCCGCCGCGTCAAAAGCCAGGGTCAGCGCTCCAGGTAGCCCGTTTCCCGCATCAATTCCGCGTTGAGCAGCGCCGCGCCAGCCGCGCCGCGCAGGGTATTATGCGACAGCAAAGTGAATTTCCAGCCCAGCACCGGACAGGGGCGCAGCCGGCCGATCACGGTGCTCATGCCCCCATTCCGGTCCCGATCCAGCCGGGGCTGCGGACGATCGGCCGCTTCCAGATATTCCACCACCTGCGCGGGTGCGGCCGGCAGGCGCAGGTCCTGCGGGCGGCCATGAAAGCTTTGCCACGCCGCCAGGATGTGTTCCCGGCTGGCAGGTTTCCGCAGTTCCAGACTGACCGATTCCATGTGCCCGTCTTCGACCGGCACGCGGTTGCATGCAGCCGAAATCTGGAAATCCGCCGCCGCGATTCCGTCCGCCTCCAGCCGGCCCAGAATTTTTTGCGGCTCGCGTTCGATTTTGTCTTCTTCTCCGCCGATATAGGGCACCACATTGCCCAGAATATCGAGCGAGGCTACGCCTGGGTACTC
>JAKATS010000065.1:1128-3163 GCA_021818645.1 Acidobacteriota bacterium
AGCGCCAAAGCCAGACCGGTGGTCGAGCAGTTCGGGTTCGTTACAATGCCGCCGCCGCGCCGGCCCCAGTCCAGTTGCTTTTGCCGGGCCAGCAGTTCCAGATGATCAGGATTAATTTCAGGAATCAACAGCGGCACCGCGGGATGCATGCGCAGGGCGCTGGAATTGGAGATCACCTGGTGGCCGGCGGCGGCAAAGGCGGGTTCCAGTTCCGCGGCAATCGCGGCATCGAGCGCGGAAAAAATAACCTGCGCCGGGCAGTCTCCCGGCTGGGGCGGCCGCAGTTCCAGGGCGCTTATCCGCTCGGGCAAGGGCTCCGCCAGCCGCCAGGCGGCGGCCTCGCGGTAGCGCTTGCCGGTGGACCTCTCGGAGGCCGCCAGCCAGACCGGCTCAAACCACGGGTGCGCGTGCAGCTGCAAGAGAAAGCGCTGTCCGACCACTCCGGTGGCGCCTAAAATACCTACAGGAATTTTTTTCATGCCGTTTTGACGCGGAATCGTATTAACTGCCCGCGCCGCCTACCAGGCTGTCCAGCCGGCTTTGGTTTATTTTTACCTGCCCGCTTTTTTGCAAACGCGCCTGCAGCGCATCGGTAAATGCGGTAAATACCAGCTGCCGTTTGCGGTTCAGCAAAGTGGTTTCCACCTGACGATGGTACCGGGCAAAGGCGCCGGGCGGCGGCGGTTTCAACTGCAGCAGGGTGTATACGATTTGAGTTCGGCTCAACGACACCGGTCCGGCCACCTGCCCGGGCTTGAGGCTGAGGACTTGGCCGAAAAATCCGCTGACCGGCCCAATGCCGGCCAATTCATCATCCCGGCCCAGCAGGGGACTGGTGACAACTTTCATATGCCAGCGGGCCGCGGCGGCTGCCAGGCTTTTCCGGCGCGCCATTTGCGCCATTTTTTGCGCCCGGCTGACGGCCAGCGCCTGCGCCTGCTGCCGGCGCAGATCACGCGCCACCTGATTCGCCACCGTGCTGAAGGGCTGCCGTCCCGGGGCCTGGATTTGCTTGACTTTGGCTATGATGTAGCCTGCGGGCAGGCGCATCGGCGGGGTCATACTGTTCACCGGCGCATTAAAGACGGCATGGGTGAATTCCGGGTTGACCCCCACATATTCCACCGGATCGGTCCGACTGATCAGCGGAGTTTTGATAAAGACCAAGTGCAATTGTCGTGCCGCCTGCGACAAGGGTTCGCTCTCCGCCAGAGTTTGCACGCGCTGGATGGCATTGCGCGCCGCCCGCTCGCTGGCTTGCTGCTGCAGGCTCTGCTCGATTGCGGGAGTAGCTTGCGCCAGGCTTTCGGTATGCGCCGGCTGCCGGGCCAGGACCTTGATGATGTGATATCCGTAGACGGTCTTGACCAGCGGGCTCAGCTGGCCGATGGGCAGCGAAAACGCGGCATGCTGAAACGCGGGTACGGTTTGGCCCGGCTCAATCCAGCCCAGCTTGCCGCCCTGGGCCGCGCTGCCGGGATCCTGGGAATATTTCTTTGCCAGGACCGAAAAATGCGCCCCCTTGCGCAGTTGCGCCAAAATGCTCAGCGCCTTTTGCTTGGCCTGCCGGGTCTGCGCCGGGGTCAAGCCCGTGGTTTTAATCAGAATATGTTCCACCTGAGCCCGTTCCGGGAACTGGTATTGCGATAAATTCTGCTCATATGCCCGCGCGATTTGCGCGCTGGATATCTGGATCTGGCCGGACAGCTGGGCTGGGTTGGCCAGCACGAACTCGATTTGCCGGCGTTCGGGGCTGCGAAACTCATCCGGATGGGCGGCGTAATAGGCCTGCAGAGCGGCCGGCTGCGGTTTGGGCAAAGTCTTGGCGATTTGCTGCGGATCCAGCGCGACGTAGCCGATGCGCGCCTTGGCGTATTCCTGTTCAAATTCGGCGCGCACCGCGGCCGGGCTGACGCGCACGCCGTCGGTGATCAATGAATAGAATTTATAAGCCAGCAGGCCGCGCCCCAGATGCGCTTCATACTGCGGAACAGTCATCTGATAGGCTTGCGCCACCAGCGACCGGTACTGTTGC